>QHSV01000542.1 GCA_003221655.1 Candidatus Rokuibacteriota bacterium | reverse complement strand
GGCGTGGTTTCTAAGCTGGGCATCTCGATCGAATCGCTCCCGTAAGAGGATTCACAGATTCTCCTCGAGACGCTAAGCCTTCTGGCGAGGAGCGGAGCCTCATGGAAGCGAGCCGGAAGCCGCTGGCAAAAATCGGAGGGCGTCGTCGTATGCCGTTCAGCGGGCTCGCCATTGCCTGGCGGGGCACGCCGAGCCTCGACGACTGGGTAGCCTACATCGTCAGGACGAAGTCCAAAAAATTCATCCTGGCCGATCACGTGTCTGAGCGGAAGGTGAAAACCCTTCTGTCGCGGCTGAAGACGATGTCGAAGAAGGAAGTCGAGCAGCTTGCAAAGGGCTAAGGGCACAGAACTCCATGGGAGGCCCGCCAATGACACTGGGGGCATGCGCGGGACCAAAGCGTGGCCCAGCTCTGAGGAGGTCTGACATGAGCTGGATGACGCTCGAAGACGAAGCCGATCTGCACGCGCTCGCCGCCGTGCAGTGCGAGGAAGCTGATCCCACGCACTGCGCGCTGTGCGCCGCGCGGGCGCTCCTCGCGGTGGCGCCCGAGCCGCAGACAGCGGTGCGAACCGGCGCGCAGCAGACCCAGCGCACCCACACCCGACCGGGATAGCGGAGCGACGGACTTCCAGCCGGCGCCGGCAAGACGCTCAGGCTGAGCGGCAGCATCACGCGCCTGCACCGCGGCTCCCAGGCCGCGCGTTACCTCGTTGGTTTCGGCGCCGGGAGTACTCGCTCATCAACTGGGGCTACGCGGTCTGCGACGCTGCGATGCGGAAGTATTGGTGGCCTCCACTGGCCCGCCTCTGCGGTGAGCCGGGCACCAACTTGGTCCTGCATGGCAGGGTCGCGAGCGCTTCACCTTTGCCGGACATCAGATTCATTCAGCTCGCTTCATTCGAAGGCCATGACCGCCATGCCAGCAGCGATTTGGATCGCCCCCGCCATGTCGTCGACTCCGAGAACGATATACCCCTGGGTTGTGACGTAGACCGAGTCGATGTTGATGCCCGCCTTCGACATCACGAGCGCCACGTCGCCCAGCATGCCCGGCTCGTCCAGGACCCTGACCACAAGCACCTCGCGCTTGCTATAGGCGATCCCGGCCGCATCGAGGGTGCGGGCGGCCTTGTCCGGATCGTTCGGCACGAACTGGATGAAGCCTTCCCCTTCCCGACTCGCCCCTTGGATCGCTTCGATATTGACTCGGGCATCACCCAGAATCCTGCCGAGGCGGGCCAGAGTGCCCGGTGTGTCCTGTAACGTCACTTTGAATTCAACGGCCATTTCCTCTTTGCCTCCGCCCGGGCTTGGCACGACCGCGCCCGGTCCCATCTTTCCAGGGTCCTCTCGCGATATCGGCAACAGGGGTGATCCTTTCTCAGAGGCACCACCAGAACGCCCGCCATTAGTCTGTATGTCATCGCCTGGCTGGAGAAGCACAGCGTGCTCCATCCACTTCGTTCCTAGAATAGGTTGATCCCAGATGTCCAGCACGCGCCGGCGGTTCTCTAACCAAATCTTTTCGCTGAGGCGCTACTGCGGCGGCGTGATCCGGCCCACGATGTGGGCACCGGGCTCAATACCGGGCGTCGGCCTGAGCACTACCGTCTCGGCCTGGTCCGGAATGATCCCGATCAGCGGCCGAATGGTGAAGCCGTGAGTCACCAGCACGAGTGTCCCCGGTCCGCGCCAGTTAGACACGATCTCCTTCAGTTCGCGAAGCCGGATCGGAGCATTCGGATCCCTGTCCGGAAGGAGAGCCCACGAGCTCTCGACCTGGCCAACGGCCATCAGGGAGGCCGTGTCCATGCAGCGGCACACGGGTGAGGACACGATCCGGTCCACGCGCACGCCGTGGGTGCGGAAGGCCTCGCCCAGCGCCTTACCCTGTGCGCGTCCTTCGTCGTCGAGGTTCCGTTGCGTCTTGCAGTCGTCGAACCTGAAGCCGGGCGGGTCTCCACCGAAACCGGGCGGCGCGTTGCCATGGCGAATCAGTGCAACGTGGCCGCCCTTGACGAGGGCTTCCCAGGCATCCTCGGCGGGGAAAGCGGGCGTGATAACCAGGGAAATGGTCAGCGCGGCGAGCGAGAACCAGACGAGCTACGGGCGGGGTTGAGAAGGTGGGCGAGGTGACCTGGTAAGGGACTATCTCCTACACCCAATCAAGTCTCAGCACTACAGAGAGAGAAAGCACCCCACTTGGCCCACCTCGGTCACCTTCGCCACCTCTGACCCTCAGGGAAACATCACTCATAAGCGGGCAGATTTCACGTTTACCGGGCATGTCGCCCGCTTCGGGAATCGCGGGCAATCGCGTCCCACCCGAAGAACCGCGGACTTGCGTGCGATCGGCTTCTGGCACCCTCGTTGCGTACCCGGTCGAACGAGACTAGACGGAGGAGGGCACGGCGATGGCGAAAATCATGGGCGCGCTGATCACCGGTATCTTCGTCGCGGTTGCTCTACTCGAGTGGGTAGCGATGCGCATGTGATCGCTCGCGGGATTCGGCGCGGCATCAACTGATCTCAGCCTCCGCTCCCTGGCAGAACACCGATCTGACGTAGCAGGTGCGCGTTGTCGAAGTAGACCCAGGCGTGCGCCGCCTTCGCGTTCTTGATTTCCATGACCGTGCAACCGCGATTGCTCGCTTTTCGGCCGGTGGCCGGAATGTCCCCCAGCGGGCCGAGGTGCGTTCCGCGCGAGCGCCAGCGAACCACCACGTGGCTGTCGCCAGCGGCCAGGATCTGCTCGAGGTCGAGGTGCAGATCAGGAAACGCCGTCAGATAGACCTTGAAGAACTGACGCGCGCCTTCGTGTCCCGAGAACGGCGCAGGGAACACATCCGATTCCCACCTCGTCTTCGCGTCTAGCCGCTTGACGAAGCCTTCCACGTCGTGCGCGTTCCACGCGGCGAAGATCTCGCGAGCGATATGGAGGTTGTCCTGTCCCGCTGGGCCGACACCCGCATCCACGGCACCACCAAGCGCCAGGTCGCGGCGATGTTCGCCGAGGAACGGCCTGCGCTCCGCCCGCTGCCCGTCGAGCCGTTTCGCTACTACCAGTTCGGCACCCGCACCGTCCATCTCGGCA
>QHSV01000541.1 GCA_003221655.1 Candidatus Rokuibacteriota bacterium | reverse complement strand
AGACCACCGTCCGTGGGCTCAACCGGATCGCCGTGCCGACACTGCTCGTGGGTCACGAGCTCGATCAGTGTCGATTCTCGCCCGTCTCCGACGCCGTGGCCTTCCGCACGCTGCTGACCGGCGCCCCGCGCGTCGACGTGAAAACGCTCAGCGGCGGGATCTCGGAGGGGCCTCCCTGCGAGGCCCGGGCGTACCACGGCTTCAACGGCATCGACCAGGAGGTCGTGGACCTCGTGACCGCATGGCTGAAGACCAACACGCCCTCGCGCTGAACGGAGTCAGCAAGGCCTTCGGCGGGTTGCGGGCCGTGGACGCGGTCACGCTGGCCGTGCGGCCGGGCGAACGCCGCGCCTTGATCGGACCCAACGGCGCTGGCAAGACAACCCTCTTCACTCTGATCTCGGGCGAGCTGCCCGTCACCTCCGGCTCGATCCGTCTCTTCGGGAGGGACGTCACCGGCGTGGCGGCGCACCGCCGCGCGGCGCTCGGCCTGGCCCGCACGTTCCAGATCACGAACCTCTTCCGCACGCTCACCGTCCTGGAAAACTGCCTGCTCGCCGTCCAGGCGCTCGAGTCGACCAAGTTCGTGATGCTGCGGCCGCTGGGGCGCTATCGTGGTCTCGCCGACCGCGCGCGCGCGGCGCTCGGATCGGTCGGCCTCGGCGACCGCGCCGGCACGGAGGTGCGCCACCTCTCTCACGGCGAGCAGCGTCAGCTCGAGATCGCCCTCGCGCTGGCCGGACGGCCACGCGTGCTGCTGCTCGACGAGCCGTGCGCAGGGTTGTCGCCGGCGGAGTCGCACATGATGGCCGACCTGTTGCGCCGGCTCGATCCCGCCATCACCGTTCTGATCATCGAGCACGACATGGACATCGCGCTCGAGATCGCCCACCACGTGACCGTGCTGCACTACGGCCGCGTCATCGCCGACGGGCTGCGCGACGAGGTGAAGGCTAACCCGCTGGTGCGCGAGATCTACCTCGGGGCATGAGCGACAGCGGGCGATCCGTCCTCGAGGTCCAGGACGTCCACACGTATTACGGCGAGAGCCACGTCCTCCACGGGGTGTCGCTCACGGTGGCTGCCGGTCAGGTCGTGACGATCCTGGGCCGCAACGGGATGGGCAAGACGACGCTGATCCGCTCCGTCATCGGCTTCACGCCGGCCCGGCGCGGCAGCATTCACTTCAAGGGCCGCGACGTGACGCGGTGGCCACCCTTCCGCACGGTCGAGCTGGGGATGGGCCTCGTGCCACAGGGGCGGCGCGTCTTCCCCTCGCTGAGCGTGCGCGAGAACCTCGAGGTCGCCGGCCGCGGCAACGACGGCGGCTGGACCCTCGAGCGCGTCTACAGCCTCTTCCCACGCCTGAAGGAGCGTGCCGTCAACCGGGCGAACAAGCTCTCCGGCGGCGAGCAGCAGATGCTCGCCATCGGCCGCGCCCTCATGACCAACCCCGAGCTGCTGCTGATGGACGAGCCGACCGAGGGCCTGGCGCCGCTGCTCGTCCGCGAGGTCGGCGCGACCATCGCGCGCCTCAAGCGTGAGGGGCTCTCGATCCTGCTCGTCGAGCAGAACCTGCCGATGGCCCTCAGTGTGGCCGATCACGTTCACGTGCTGAGCCGCGGCCAGATCGTGCATTCTTCGTCGCCGGAAGAGCTGGCCAGGAATCACGACGTGCAGTCACGTTATCTCGGAGTGTAGGACTTCAGGACTCCAGGAGGTCGGCATGAAGCGCCGCTCTACCAGGCGGCCGGGCGCAAGATCGAGTTGATCGAGGAGGACACCGAAGGCAATCCGGCGACGGCGCAGGCCAAGTACCGCAAGCTCGTGCAGCAGGACAAGATCCACGTCCTGACCGGAGTCCTGCTCGCCAACATCGGCTACGCGCTGGTGCAACCCATCGAGCGCGACACGCTGCCGTCGATCTTCCTTACGACGCCGGACGACCTCACCAAGCGGCGGCCGACGAAGTGGCTCCTGCGCTCGAACTTCAGCGCGAGTCAGCCTATGCACCTGCTCGGCGACTACGCTGCGAAGACCCTCAAGTACAAGCGCGTGGCCGCGATCGCGATGGACAATCCCTTCGGCCACGAGTGCACCGGAGGCTTCCAGCGCGTCTTCGAGGACGCGGGCGGGCGCGTCGTCCAGAAAACCTGGGTGCCGCTCAACGTCCTGGACTTTGCGCCGTATCTCACCCAGATCTCCCGCGACGTCGATGCGGTCGTGCAAGTGTTCGTCGCCGCCCAGGCGGTGCGCTTCGCCAAGCAGTACGCCGAGCAAGGCCTCAAGGAGCGCCTGCCGCTGATCGGCATCGGCGTTTTCACGGACGAGTCGGCGTTGCGCTCGATGGGCGACGAGGCGATCGGCATCGTGACGTCGCTCATCTGGGCGCCGACGCTCCAGACCCCGGCCAACCAGACCTTCATGAGGCTGGCGGAAGCCAAGGGCAAGAACCCGCCCGCGTACTTCACCGCGGTCATGTACAGCGCCGGGCGCTGGATCACCGAAGCGGCGCGCGTGGTGGAGGGCCAGGTGGAAGATCGCGCGCGCTTCCTCGGCGGCATCCGCCGAGCCAGCGAGACCACGCCGGATCCGCGCGGCCCGATCAAGCTCGACGAGTACGGCAATCCCACGCAGAACGTCTACATCCTCAAGGTCGAGCG
>QHSV01000192.1 GCA_003221655.1 Candidatus Rokuibacteriota bacterium | reverse complement strand
TGACCGAGCGCTTACGCCATGGCCTGCTTCACCCGTTCGGCCGTGAACGGCAGCGCGCGCAGCCGCTTGCCGGTCGCGTTCGCGATCGCGTTCGCGATGGCGGCCGCCGTGGGGCCTTGGGCGCCCTCGCCGACGCCGAGAAAGCGCTCGGTGGGCTGATTGAGGAGCACGACCTCGACCTCCGGCACGTCGGTGAAGCGAACGATCGGATAGTCGGCCCACGATCGCGTGATCACCCGGGTGCGATCGAAGCCCACACCTTCCAGCATCGTCCAGCTCGTGGACTGGATGATGCCGCCTTCGATCTGGTTGATCACCCCGTCCGGATTGACGATCTGGCCCGCATCCACCGCCGCGACGACACGCGTGACGCGTACCCGGCCGGTCTTGCGGTCGACCTCGACGTCCGCCGCCATCGCGCAGTAGCAGGCGAGGTTCTTGTACTTGGAGAACGCGAATCCTCGACCGCGCGTACCGTCGCTGCGGGCACTCGGCCGCCAGCCAGCCCGCTGCGCCGCCGCTTCGATCACGCCACGGGCGCGTGGGTCCTTCACGTGGCGCAGACGGAAGTCCACCGGGTCGGCGCCCGCCGCGGCCGCGAGCTCGTCGACGAAGGACTCGAGCGCGAACACGTTCGCGTAGCCGCCAAGTGTCCGCAGCGCGGAGGTGCGCAGGGGCGCTTCGACGATGTAGTGCTTGACCACTTTCACATTGGGAAAGTCGTACAGCGGGATCGCGTTGCGGGCCGCACCACCCGCGGGCTGCGGGACGTCCGCCGGGAGCCCCGGCGAAAGCGCCTGAGCCAGATGCCGGGCCGCGAGCAGGTTCACGCCGGCGGAGGCGCCGGGCCGGGTGCTGTGGGGATGGCTCCAGAGCTCGTGGGACCAGGTGACGATGTTGCCCTGGGCGTCGATACCGCCCGACAGCTTCATCACCATGGCCGAGCCGTACGGCTCCCACATGAACTCGTCGTCGCGCATCCACTGGAGCTTCACCGGGCGGCCGCTCGTCGCCCGGGCCAGCAGCGCCGCGTCGAGCGCCACGTCGTCCGCGCCGTTGTGGCCGTAGCACCCGGCGCCCTCGGCGTGAATGCAGCGAATGTCCCTCGGCGGGATGCCGAGCGCCTTGCCGAGCTCCGCGCGAAGCGGGAACACGCCCTGGCTGTGGGTCCAGACGGCGAGCTTGCCGTCCTGCCACTGGGCGACCGCGCACGACGGCCCGATCGAGCCGTGGCACTGGTAGGGCCGCGTGTACAGGGCCTCCAGTGTCTTCACCGGCGCCGCGACGAGGGGAGACGTCTTTTCCACCACCGTCTCGCCCGGCACCGTCGAGCTCATCATGTGGCGGTACAGCGCGTCGCCTGTCGGCGGCAACGACTCGGTCTCTCCCCAGCGTGCGCTCCGCGCGAGCGCCTCGCGGGCCCGAATGGCCTGCTCTTCGCGCTCCGCGGCGACGGCCAGGAAGCTCCCGTCGCGAACGACCGCGACGACTCCCGGCAAGCGGCGTATCGCCGCCTCGTCGACCGACAGCAGCTGCGCGCCCGGTGAGGGCGGACGCACCACGCGGCCGAACACCATGTTCGGCAAGCGCACGTCTTGCACGTAGGCGGCGCCGCCGGTGAACTTCTTCGGGATGTCGCGGCGGGCAATGCTCTTGCCGACCCACCGGTGCTCGGCGGGCGGCTTGGGCTTCACCTTCGCGGTGGCCTCGCGCTTGAGATCCGTATCGCGCGCGAGGTCCCAGTACGTCACGCCCGTGCCGCTCGGCGCGGAGACGGCGCCGTCGCTCACTTTCAACTCGGCCGCCGGCGCACCGAGCTTCACCGCCGCGGCCGAAACCAGGATGTCGCGCGCTTCGGCGCACGCGAAGCGAAGCGCGGTGCCGCTGTGCTCGACCGAGAGGCTGCCGGCGGTCTGACCCTCGTTCGGGGTGCGCGCGGTGTCGCCGCTGACGACCTCGATGCGCTTGAGGTCCACGTCCAGCTCGTCGGCGGCGATCTGCGACAGCGCGGTGCCGATGCCCTGGCCCAGCTCGATCTTGCCGGTGAAGATCGTCACGGTGCCGTTCGGGTCGATGCGCAGCCAGGCGTCGAGCATGCGGTTCGCGTTGAGGCTGCCCGGCAGCGGGGCGGGTCGATCCTGCCCGAGGGCGAGTCGCGGCGCGAGCACGAAGCCGATGACGAGCCCGCTGCTCGCCGTGAGGAAGGCGCGGCGGGAGACGTTGCCAGACGACGTCGCGCTCATGACCGCATCTCCTTGTTCGAGGGGCTCGCCTCGGCCGGCGGGGCCCCAGCCCCGCGACGCCCTGCGGCTCGCAATTCCTCGGCGGCGCGTTGCACGGCGCGGACGATGCGATTGTGCGAGGCGCACCGGCACAAATGACCGTTCAGCGCCTGCTTGATCTGGTGGTCGTTCGGCCGAGGCGTGCGATCGAGCAACGCCTTGGCCGACATGACCATGCCGTTGCCGCAGAACCCGCACTGGCACGCTTGCTCCGCGATGAAGGCCCGCTGGAGCGGATGGAGCCGGTCCACGGTGCCCAGGCCTTCGATAGTGGTAATGCGACCTTTCGCCACCGTCGACACCGGCGCCACGCACGACCGCACGGGCTTGTCGTCGACCAGCACCGTGCAGGCGCCGCATTGGGCCAGCCCGCAGCCGAACTTCGGACCGTTCAGCTCGAGATCGTTCCTCAGGATGTACAGGAGCGGCGTGTCCGGCTCGACCGACACCGTCCTGGCCTCACCGTTTACCCTCAGGGTGAAGTTCGCCATGCTGCCCTCCGTTACACGGGCCCGTTCGGCGCCACCAGGATCTTCCCGCTGCGCTCGCCGCGCTGCGCGTGCGCCACCGCTTCCTTGATGTCCTCGATGGGATAGACCGTCTCGACGGGTGCCGACAGGACGCCCTTCGTGACCTGCTGGCCGAGGTCGGCGTAGATCGCGCGGACCTGGTCGAGCGAACGGGTACCCAGCGCGCGCCCGAGGATGAATCCAACCAGCGTCTGCCCGCCGGAGATCAGGGCGTTGCGGGACATCACCGGGTCCTCGCCGGTCATCGAGCCGTAATTGCACACGACGCCGCCTTCGCCGACACACGCCGAGAGCCTCGCCGTCGCCCGGCCGGACACCGCGTCGAGTCCGAGACGGATCGGCGCCTGGCGCGTGTGCGCCTTGACCGCGTCGGCAAGGTCCGGGCCGTCGACGACGCAGGCGTCGGCGCCGAGCGACTTGAGCTCGCCGAAGAGCGACTCGCGCCGCACGACATTCATGGTCTTCACGCCGCGTGGGCGGGCCAGGCGGATCAGAAGGCGGCCGACCGCCGAGTTGGCGACGTTCTGGACGATCCAGTCGCCCGGCTTCAGGTCGACGACGTCGGTGAGCAGCAGCAGCGCCGTTGCCGGGTTGATGCGCAGCATGGCGGCCTGTTGAATGTCGATGCCGGGCGCCGCCGCGATGACGTCGTCGGCCTTCACGCGTCGCTGCTGAGCCCAGTTCTCGCGCTGCAGGTTGATCACCAGATCGCCCGGTTGCACGTGCGAGACGCCCGCGCCGACGGCGGTCACGCGGCCGACGCACTCGGCCCCCGGCGTCGCCGGCAACGGCGGTTTCAGGCGATAGCTGCCCCGGCAGAACGAGATGTCGGCGGGATTGATCGGGAACGCGAGGACGTCGAACACCACCTCGCCCGCGTCCGGCGCACCGACGTCGGGCACATCGGCGCAGCGCAGGCCCTCTTCCGGTTGGCCGTACCGCTCGAGCAGTATCTGTTTCATCCCTTCATCTCCTTCATCCCGGCCGTTCCAGTCGAACGTCTCACGGCTTTTCGAAGTCGATCCGCTCGTACACCGGCAACCCCTGGAGATGGCGGCGCAGGCAGTCGAGCCCCATCTCGCAGGCACCCAGGCGCACCCACTCGCGCCCGCCGAGAATGCGGCTGCGCCGGGAATCGGCGCCCTCGGCGGTCGCGACCGCCAGGCAGATGGTGCCGCCGAAGTCGATCCGGTCGGGGCCGTCGTCGAGATCGATCAGCACCGCCAGCGCGTGGCTCGCGCCGGTGTGGCGCCGCGCCGCTCGCGCCACCGCTTCCGCCGTCTCGCGGGTCAGCTCGCCCGGCGGCGGAGTCCCCTCGAGGCCGACGCCGGCGAAGATCTCGGCGAGGTCGCGGGACCCGATGCCGCGACGGAAGACCTGCTCCGCGCCCGGGAGCGGCACGAGACGGGCGGCGATCTGTCCGCCCGTGAACGTCTCGACGATCGCCAGCGAGCCCTGACGGTTCGTGAGCTCCGCCAAAATGACGCCCTCCAGCGTCTGATCGTCCTCGGCCAGGATGAAGTTGCCGAGGCGCTTGCGCACCTCGCGCTCGACCGGGACGAGCTTTGCCCGGATGTCGCCCATGTCGGTGCCGCGCACGGTCAGCTTGGTCTCGAGCTGCGGGTAGTGGGCGCGGAAGCCGAGCTTCACGCTCCCGTCGGTCACGAGCTCGTCGACGCCGGTGAGCAGCGAGTCCACGTGCGATTCGCCGAGCCCGTACGAGTGGAATCGCTTCAGGTAGATGGCCGTCTGCATGCCGCTCTTCGCGAGGAGCCGCGGAATGATCTGCTCCTCGATCATGCGGTGGAGCTCCCGCGGCACCCCGGGGGTGAAGAAGAAGCGGGCACGGCCGATGTCGAGTGCGAAGCCGCACGCGGTGCCGATCGGATTGTCGATCACCTCGGCGGTGGTCGGCAGCATGGCCTGCTTCTTGTTGTTGGGGGCCATGACGCGGCTGCGCCGGCGGAAGAACTCCTCCATCCGGGTGAGCCACTCTTCATTGAGCGCCAGCTCGACGCCCGCCGCCTGCGCCGCGATTTCCTGGGACAGATCGTCGATCGTGGGACCGAGCCCGCCGTTGACGATGACCGCGTCGGCGCGCTGCCCCGCCAGCTTGAACGCCAGGAGCAGATTCTCCCGATCGTCGCCGACGGTCGTCTCCCACTGGACCGAGAGACCGACGTCCTCGAGCTTCTGCGTGATGTAGCTGAAGTTGGTGTTGACGATCTTTCCGGTCAGGACTTCGTCGCCCGTGCAGATGACCTCGATGCGCATTTGTCGATGTCCTTAGTGGAGAACTTTCAAGAGTGCGTCGACCACGGCCCCGGGATCCTCGCGTGGCATGAAATGGCCCACACCGGGGACGACGCGCCGCTCGGTTCCCGCCGGAAATCGTGACAGCTGGCCCTCGGAGCGGCCGGGAGGCCCCACCGTGTCTTCCGCCCCGTGAAGAATCATGGTGGGCACGGTGATCGGAGGGCGAGCCGATAGGCGGCGCTCGATCTCGCCGAAGCGCGGATCGCTCGGCGCGTTACCGTGGCGAACGCGATAGGAGTGAATCACCACCGGCACGAAATCGGGATTGTCGAAAGAAGCGGCCGTGCGCTCGAAGGTCGCGTCGTCGAATCGCCAGCTCGGCGACCACTCCCGCCACAGGAGCCGGCAGATCTCGCGACGGTTGTGTTCGAGGCCCATCCGTCCGCGCTCGGTATTGAAATACCACTGGTACCAGTACGCCCGCTCGGCCACGGCCGAGGCCGGCGGCGGTGGCGTCACCGTGTTCTGGACGTTGTAGCCGCCGATCGTGACGAGGGCCAGCACTCGCTCGGGCGCGATGAGCGCGACGATGCACGCGGCCCGCCCGCCCCAGTCGTAGCCGGCCAGGCCAGCGGCGGGCACGCTCAGCGCGTTCATGAAGTCGAGAAGGTCCTGCCCGATGGCCGCCTGCTGGGCCATCCGCGGCTCGGCGCTCTCGAGAAAGTGCGTCGGACCGTAGCCGCGAAGATACGGAACGAGCACCCGATACCCGGCGGTGGCGAGCGATGGCGCCACGCTATCCCACGCGCGCGCGTCGTCCGGGAACCCGTGCAGCAAGATGACGGGGACGCCGTCAACGTCACCGTGAGCTTCGTAGCCGATCTCCAGCGTCCGGGTCCGCACCCTGAGAATGTCGGGCATGGATCGCCTAGCCCATCAGCAGGGCGCCCGGGATTTGGCACCCCATCGTCTGGATTTGCTCGCGGTTGATGCCCTCGGCCGCGAGGCCGGTCACGAACATCTGCAGGCCGTCCGCCGGGGTCGGGTTGCCGGTCTGGCCCAGGTCCGTCCCGAGGACGAAATGCTGTGCGCCCACGCTGCGGATCCGCGCGGCCGTCTCCGCGAGGGGCACCCGCTTCGAGTGACGCATCCACTCGAGCGGCGCTTCCGGCCCCACCAGGATACCGAGCGCGCAGAGCTCCATCTTCGCTCCCATCGCCGCGGCTTCCTTCATCTGCGCTTCGCTCATTCCCACCACGTCGAACTGCGCGTGGGTGACCACGATGCGATCGCAGCCCTCCTCGCGGGCCGCGGCGATGATCGCCAGCGCCTGCTCGGCCGAGGAATGGCCGGTGTGCACCACGAGCCGCTGGGTGGCACATACCTTCAGCACCTCGCGCGTGGCCGGCAGCACCGCGCCGCGCTCGTCCACGACGCGAATGCCGGCGGGCGCCGTGCCGGCGCGGCGGACGTGGTGGTCGGCATCGAAGGTCGGGAACCACACCACTCGGCCGTGGCCGCCCTGCATCCGCCACATCCATTCCACGGCCCGTGAGTTGATCCCTCCGACGGCCCCGTTGAGGACGATTCCACCGAAGATCTTCACCCCAGGGACGTGCTTGCGCGCCAGCCACGCGCGGTCGGCGGTCAGCGCCACGTGGTTCTTGAATACCACCGCTTCCATCTGCCGCGCGGCCGCCTGCGACGCCAGCTCGTCGTCGTCCACCGCGCGCCCGAAGACGTCGGGCGCGGCGTGGGTGTGGAAGTCGATCAGCCCCCGGATCGGGCTGACCGGTGGCGGAGGCGGAGAATACCCGCGGACTCCCGGAGTCGCGGCCGGCGCCTCGCGCGCCGGGCTCACGCTCGAATGCCGGCCGTGAGCGGACGCCGGCGTACGATCTGGGCGGCGTCGGGTCGCGAGCTCGAGCTCCTGACCCGTCCAGCTCGGGCGCGCCGCGAAGGGGAATCCGCCCAGGTGGCAACAGCCGCACACGAGGAGGGGGCGGGGCGCCGCGGGGGCGTCGGTACCAGGGTGATCGGTCATTGCGCCCCGATCATACTTCAACCGCGTCACGGCGTGACCGTCGTGTCACAGCACCTGGACGACCTCGAGGTCGAGCTGCCCCCACCGACTTGACGAAGAGAGACAGAGGTCGCAGGCTCGTGCGCGGAGCGGCGACAGCAGTCTGGCGTCAGACGGTGCGCGAGAGGAGCGACGACATGGCTGGACGGCTCGAGGGGAAGGTCGCGTTGATCACCGGTGGGGGGAGCGGCATTGGACGGGCCTGCGCGCTGCGATTCGCGCAGGAGGGGGCGAGCATCTGCGTCGCCGACATCGATCTGGCGGCCGCGACGGAAACCGCGCGGCAGGTCGACGCGGCAGGACGGAAGTCGCTGCCGGTTCAGGTCGACACCACCAACGAGGCCGCCAACGACGTCATGGTCAAGCGGTGCGTCGAGGGGCTCGGAGCGGTGGACGTCCTCGTGGCCGCGGCGGGCGTCGGGGGTCCTCGAGTGCCGGGATCGGACTCGTACCAGCCGTACACGGTGCTGACGATCCCGATGGAGCAATTTCGACGGGTCATCGACATCAATCTCTACGGCGTGCTGTTCTCGAATCGCGCGGTGGCCCGCTGGATGACCGAGAACCGGCGCGGTGGGAGCATCATCAACCTCGCCTCCATCATGTCGAGGATGCCTTCGACGAGTGCCGCCTACAGCGTGAGCAAGGCGGGGGTCTGGATGCTCACGAAGTGCCTGGCGCACGAGCTTGCCGGTCACGGGATTCGCGTCAACGCGATCGGCCCCGGCTTCATCGAGACGCCCATGACGGCGGCGTTGCGCGAGGACGCGGCGCGCTCGCGCTGGGCGATGAGCGTGACGCCCATGGCACGCTACGGCCGGCCCGAGGAGATCGCGGCGACGGCGCTCTTTCTCGCGTCGGACGACGCGTCCTATTTCACCGGTGAGCTGTTGCACCCGTCGGGCGGCGTGTTCGTCGGCTGAAGGCTGGCGGCCCAGGGCGGCGATCAACCCCAGAGCCGCTTCGTGGCCAGGTCAGCTCCATCGCGGAGCGCGCGGAGCTTCGTCCAGACGATGCTCTCCTCGACGAGCTGAGAGCCGGCGAACGTGCCGAAGCCGCAATCGACGCTGGCCAGGACCCGCGTCCGGTCGCCCACGGTCTCGACGGCCGCCGTGATGCGGTCGGCGACGACCTCCGGATGCTCCACGACGTTGGTCGTGGAGTCGATGACCCCGGGGAGAAAGAGCACCCCGTCCGGGAGGGGATGGCGACGGAAGGCCTTCAGCTCATGCTGGTGCCGCGGGCTGGCGAGCGGCAAGGAGAGCGCGCCCACCCGCGCGCGATAGAGGATCGGCAGAAGCGGCTCCAGCGCGACGTCGTGGGTGTGCGGACCGTCGTAGTTTCCCCAGCAGAGGTGCAGGCGCACGCGGTCACGCGGAATCGCCGCCACCGCCTCGTTGATCGCGTCGATGTGAAGGGCGACGGCGTCGAGGAACCGGTCGAGCGGCTCGTCCTGGAAGAAGCGGACGCGCTCCATGGCGAGATCGGGGCAGTCGAGCTGCAGCACGAACCCGCGCGCGACGATCAGCTCGTACTCCTTGCGCATCTCGCGGGCCAGGGCGCGGATGTAGCGCTCGTGCGAGCCGTAGTAGGCGTCGAGCATGATCGTCGCGATGACGCCGGGGGAAGCCGCCGTCATGAACGGCTCGGCGAACCCCTGGCCCTGCCCGGGCGTCGCGCGCTGGAAGAGCTCGCATTCGGTCGTGGCCTCGCCGAGGTCGGTATAGGCCACTTCGGCCACCGCCTGGGGCGCGTCGTTGATGCGAGCGGCGCCGGACCGCTGGCGGGCCAGGCGCGCCATGTAGTCCGGGTGCTCGGCCATGTCCCGCGACATGCGCCGCTTGCTCGCACCCCCGAAGCCGCGCATCCTTCTGGCCGGGTAGGTCGAGAATCCCACGCGCGGCTGCTCGCC
>QHSV01000191.1 GCA_003221655.1 Candidatus Rokuibacteriota bacterium | reverse complement strand
GTTCCGGCCGGCCGGGATGCGCCGGGACGTGGTCGAAGAGTCGATGCATCTGCTCGACACCTTGAAGCTGACGGCCGACGCGACGCATCGAATCTCCGAGCTGCCCTACGGTCGCCAGCGCCTGGTCGAGCTCGCCATCGCGCTCGGCTTGAAGCCCGAGATCCTGCTGCTCGACGAGCCCGCGGCCGGCGTGCCCAGCGCCGAAAGCCACATCATTCTCGACGCCATCGACGGCCTGCCCAGGAGCATCGGCGTGCTCATCATCGATCAAGACATGGACCTCGTGTTCCGATTCGCGGAGCGGATCACGGTGATGGTGAGCGGCGCCGTCTTCGCCTCCGGGAGCCCCGGGGAGATCGGAGCCGACGCCGCCGTCCGCGCCGTCTATCTCGGCCGGGCCGGTCATGGCTGAGGCCCTGGCGCTGCGGCACGTCTCGGCGGGTTATGGCGAGACCGTCGTGCTCGAAGACATCAGCGTTGCGCTGTCGCCGGGTGAAAGCATCAGCGTGATCGGCCGCAATGGCGTCGGCAAGACCACGTTGCTGGCAACGGTGATGGGCCATACGACGCTGCACCACGGCGAGGTGATGCTCGGCGGCGTGAGCCTCAATCGCGTCCCGGTCTTCCGCCGCGCGCGGACCGGCATCGGCTGGGTACCTCAGGAGCGCGAGATCTTCCCGTCGCTCAGCGTCCGCGAGAATCTGGAGGTCGCGGCCCGGCCGGGGCATTGGACCCAGGAGCGGGTGTTCGAGCTGTTCCCGAACCTGGGAGCGCGGCTGTCGAACATGGGCAATCAGCTCTCCGGCGGCGAGCAGCAGATGCTCTCGATCGCGCGGGCGCTCCTGACGAACCCCTCGGTGCTGCTCATGGACGAGCCGACCGAGGGCCTGGCGCCGGTGATCGTCGAGGCGCTCACCGCGGTGCTGCTGCGCCTGCGCGGGGAGGGCGCGCTCTCGATCGTGCTCGTCGAGCAGAACAGCCGCGTCGCGCTCGCCTTCTCGGCTCGTACCGTGGTCATGGACAAGGGCCGCATCGTCTACGACGGCGAGTCCGCCAGGCTCAGCGCCGATCCCGACCGGCTCGCGGCGCTCATCGGGGTGGCCGAGTGAGGCCTCACGTCGCGTCGCGGATGGAAATCGAGTAGTCTCTCGGCAGAAAACTATCGCGGAGGCGAGAGCCATGGGTCTCTTGGACGGGAAAGTTGCGGTCGTGACGGGAGCGGGAAGCGGCATCGGTCGCGGGGTGGCGCTGGGCCTAGCGGCCGCGGGCGCCAGTGTCGTGGTGAACGACTACGGCGTGACGGTCGACGGGCGTGACCCGTCGAGCGAGCGCGCTCTTGGGGTCGTGAAGGAGATCGAGGCGCACGGCGGACAGGCCGTCGCCAACGCCGACAGTGTGGCGACGATGGCCGGGGGCCAGGCGATGGTCGACGCCGCGCTGAACACCTTCGGCGATCTTCACATCGTCGTCTGCTGCGCCGGAATCCTGAAGGAGCGGATGATCTTCAACATGAGCGAAGAGGAGTGGGACACCGTGGTCGCCGTCCATCTGAAGGGACACTTCACGGTCATGCGTCCGGCGACGCGTCACATGCGGGAACGGCGCTATGGGCGGATCGTGACCTTTACGTCGACCGCCGGGCTCGAGGGCAGCCCGGGCCAGCCGAACTACTCGGCGGCCAAGGAAGGCATCGTCGGCCTGACGCGCTCGACGGCCCTCGCGATGGCCAAATACGGCGTCACGGTGAACTGCATCTCGCCGACCGCCGAGACGCGGATGACCGAGCGGCTCCCGGACGGGCGCCGGGCGCAGGCGGCGGCCCCGCCGGAAGCGATCGCCCCGGTCGTCGCATTTCTCGCGAGCGACCGCGCGGCGCACGTCACCGGTCAGATCCTGCACGTGCGCGGCAACCAGGTGTCCCTCTGGTCACACCCCGCGCCGATCCGCGCGATCACGAGCCGCGAGGGCTGGACGCCGGAGGCGCTGGCCGACGTCTACGACACGGCGCTCGGTCAGGATCGCTTGCGGCGGATCGACGCGCTCGGCATCACCTGGCCGCCGCGCAGCGCGTAGCCCCGACTATTCGTCCGCGGTTACCGCGCGGGGAGGACGGAGCACTGTCGTCGGTCACGGCTGGTCCTGACTGCAGACGCCTGGGCAAGGCCGCTCGCGCGCTTGTACGCGTTTGTGCACGAGCTTACGTATTCATCATTCGCCTCTCCTCATCCCAGATCTTGAAGCACTGTACATGCAACTGAACGGGTCCCCTGCCTGGCGGTGAGGAGAACCCTTCCATCAGCAACCGATCCTTCGCAAGGATCAAGTCGCAGGCGGTGCAGGTTTCCCCATTGGTTTGACTACTCCAAACTCTGGTGATGTTGTAATGCGGTAGGCGCCCGTCCTGGAGCTTGCGCAGGATGAGAACACGGAGGGCCTGCAGGTCCATACGCGGCCTCTCAGGCAGCAGACCAGCGGGACAACGCCAGATTCACCGAGGTCTCGACGCCCGGAAGCGCCAACTCTAAGGGGCCGGGGTGCAGGCAAGCGCAGGGTAGCACGGAGGTCGGATGCCCCGCCTGAGTTTTCAGGAGCCGACTGGTGCAAGGAGGGAACGCCATGGCCAACGAGCGCGGTCTCTTTCCGAAGGCCCGCCGCGAAGAGCTGAGTGACGAGCTCCGGGGACTGCTGAGTCGCTGGTACCGGAATGCCTACGAGGACGACAACCTCTTCCTGACGATGGCCCGGCGGCCGGGTCTCCTCGAGGCGACGTGGGGATTCATTCGCTACATCTACGGAGGCGCCTCGAGTATCGAGTCCGAGCTGTTCGAGCTCGTGCGCGTCAAGCTCGCCTGGAACAACCAGTGCGTGCATTGAAGCCTGGCGCGCTCCTCCTCGGCCGTGCGCCGGGGCGCGACCGAAGATCTGGTTGCAAAGCTCGCCGACTACGAGCGGTCCGACCTGCCCGAACGGACCAAGGCCGCGCTGCGGCTGGCCGACAGCCTCTCGAGCCATCACCCCAGGATTGATCCAGCTTTCTACGCGGAACTTCGCCGGCATTTTTCGGACGACGAGCTGCTCGACCTGGGCATGACCATCGCCTTCGCGAGCGGCTGGCAGCGCTTCATCGAGGCGTTCGGCATCGTGCCAGACCGCTGGACAGAAGGTGGGCCACCGCCCTTTCGAGCGCTCACCAATTAGGACGCGTTAGGACGCGCTTGTAACTCTTACCCTGTAGTTTTTCTTCTGCCTTGTAGTTTTTGTAGCGCCTTTCTACTCGACCGGTACTTTTTTCTGCCGCAGATCAACCGTAGCGATCGCGCCATCACGGCCGGGAATCGCCATCGCGGCTGGCGAATCGAGGAGAACGGACACCTTGGTCCGCGTCGTGTGCGGGATGGCATGGTCGATGCTGAACTTGAGGGTGCCCGGTAGTGCCGACGAAGACCGAGAATTCCAGGAGGTCCGCGACCGCCGCGCACGGCAAAACACAAGGAGGTGCACGATGATCAAACGTCGAACATTGTTGACCGTAGTCGCCGGACTTGCGGCGCTCTCGCTCCCGTTAGGATGGGCGTGGGCTGACCACGTGCGCATCGAAGTCAACCCGCAACCACCACCGGCATCGTCGACCACGGTGATCGTGCCGGCGCCGGCGCCCGCGGTGCCTGCGCCACCCCAGGTGCTCAATGCGGACCAGATCAAGGCTCACCTGGTTCGCGCCGACACCATCTACGCTAACAGGATCCAGGCCGATGAAGTCCGCGGCCAGATTCACCAGACCAGGGACGTCCGGATCGGCGACACCCGCGGCGAGATCAAGGCGCCGGAGGTGGCGGCCTCGGTGATTTACGCCGATGAGATCACGGCAAATTCCGTCGTGGCGCAGAACGTCTACGTTCGCGATCTCCGACGGCGGTGAGCCAGTCCCCACCGCGTGAATCTCTTCGAGGAACGTGAGCGCGTGAGCCCGAGGAGGTCGTCGACCTCCTCGGGCTCGGCGAGCTTCCGTTTCCTCGCGCGAATCCAGTAGACTTCCGCCTCCTGGCGTACTAGCGCCGCGAAGAGCCAAGTATCGAACACGCCCATCAGCCTGCCGAGCAGGTGAGAGCCGACCGAGAGAGCGCGAACCGCTGCCACCCTCGCCGATAGAAGCCCCATAGGGGTCCAATCGAGATTTTCCCGTGGCCGCGAGCGCCTGAAGTTTGCCGAAGCGCGTGAGTAAGCGCGCACCGCGACTGAGAGCCCGGTGACTTAGACGAGTAGGAACCCGCCGGCGCCGATCAGCTCGACGAGCAACAGCCAGAGCATCCTCCGTCACCAGCATCCCAGGGGACGTGCTGGCCACAATGGCCACCGTCTGCCAAGTCGGCGAAGAGCGCATATCACAACCGCTCACGCTAAGTTCGTGAGAACGCGGCACCGCAATTTTCCTGGAAATCCGGAATCTTGTGGCATTGCGCGTGCTCTTCTACACCTTTGGCCGAACGCTCTCGATGCCCGAGAGGCGCGACGCCGGGAGAAGCTGCGAGGCGTGAAAGTCAAATGTTCGTGGTGCGAGCGCGAGGGGCGACCGGCGGATCTGGGCGAGCGCGAGCCCTTCGACGATCCAGCCGTGACCCACGGCATCTGCCGGCGCCACGCACTGGAATTTCTTCGTACCTTGCCGTCACGCTCGTTCCCGGGAGTGCAGCTGCTGTTGGTGGTGAATCCGAAGGAGTCGGCGTTGTTTGAGTTCCTTCAACGGCGGTTTGCCGGCGTCCGCGGGGTGAAGGTGATAGTGGATCGGCGCCGCGGCGAGCGCCGTCGAGCCCAGCAAAGTGCACCCAGCGGGCGGCGCCGCGCGGAGCGCCGCGTGCGCCTGGGCGAGGTGTACGCGCTGGGGTATACCGTCATTCGTTTCGGAGGGGTGGCGCGATGAGCTTGGCACCCCCCGTGGCGAGGTCCAGGGAGGAAAGCATGGAGACGTTCTTCAAAAAGCCGGAAGCGCGCGTGCAAGCGGGTGCGACCGTTCGGAAGGCCCGCGCATCGAAGGGGTGGTCGCTCACCGCTCGGGGGTTGGCTGTTCCGACGCTGGTGCTCGTCGGCCTCGTGAGTTGCTTCGTGCTCTTTACGCGCTACATGGAGACCACGGAGGTGTCGCGTCCTCGAGACAGAGGGGTGAATCCGGTGTCTGATCGCCCCGCGGAGCCGATAAGTGACACGGTCCTTCGAAGGCTCGGACTTCTCTGATCCGACAGAGATCCGCGGTCCGTTGAGGCGCTAGCTGGGCTGGCAACCGGCTGAATGTCTCCCCGCTAACGGGCGGCATCGGATAGGGTTGGGGCCTCATGCATTCCACCCGCTCTCCGCGGACCAGGAAAACGCAGGGGACAATCGCCTATCGCCTCGTCCGAATGATGATCCGGCTGCTGCTGTGGCTCTTCTACCGTCGGATCGACGTCGTCGGGCGTGAGCGGATTCCGCCCGACGGCGGCGTGATCGTCGCCGCCAACCACCACAACTCGGTGGTCGACGCCATGCTCATCATCGCAACCGTTCCCCGAGCCGTCACCGTGCTGGCCAACGCGCCTCTCTTTCGCCATCCCCTCGTCGGTCCTCTGCTGCGCATGTTGGGCGCAGTGCCCGTGAACCGACGCCTCGAGGCCGGGGACGATCCGCGGCGGAATGAGGGGATGTTCACCGCCGCGATCGACGCGCTGCGCGCGGGCGGCGTCGTCCTGATCTTTCCCGAGGGGCGCACGCAGCCGCAGCCGATCCTGCTGCCCCTGCGGACGGGCGCCGCGCGCCTGGCCCTCGGGTTGGAACGCGCTGCCGGCGGACCCCACCTGGTGACGCTATTGCCCGTCGGCATCGTTTTTCACGATCCAGGAATCTTTCGGTCGGCCTCCGTGCAGCTCACGATTGGTGCGCCGGTGGCAACGGCCGATATCTTCGCCTCGCACCGTGAGCGACCCGAGGAGGCGGTCAGGGTGATCACCGCTCGTCTGACGGAGTCGATTGGCGAGCGGATCGTCGAGGCCGAGGACCACTACACGCTCGGCCTCCTCGCGGTCCTCGAACGCGCGTGGTGGGAGGAGGCGGCGCGTCGTGGTGAGCCTGCTCCGGCGCCGGACAAGATCGCGGAGCAAGCGCTGGCGTGGAAGCGCCAGGTCATGCGGGCGGCGCGCTATCTCGGCGAGCGCGAGCCACAGCTCGTGGCCGAACTGCGCCGCAGGGTCGAGCGGTATCGAGGCCACCTCGACGAGGTCGGGATCGCGAGCGAGCAGCTTGGCCGGACGTACACCGCACGCTTCATGGTCTCCTACGTCGCGGCCAACGTGCTGTGGCTGGCGCTCTGCCTCCCTCTGGCGTGCTGGGGGATCGCGTGTCACGCCGTGCCCTACTGGATGACGGGACAGATCGTGCCGTGGCTCGGCCGAACCCTCGAGGAGGAAGCGACTGACAAGATGGCGGTCGGCCTCGTCATCTATCCACTCCTCTGGGGTGTCGAAGGCTGGCTCGTCTGGCGGCTCGCAGGCCTCGCTCCGCTCCTGGCGTTCTTGCTGCTGCTGGCGCCGTCCGGGCTCCTGGCGCTCGCCTGGCGGGAGCGGCTCGGCCGCGTGGCCGGACAGGCGCGAGCGTTCCTCCGATTCCTCGCCGACCGTGACCTCCACCGGCGGCTCCTCGACGAGCGTCGCGCGCTGGCCGAGGAGTTGCGCGCGCTGGCCGATCGAGTGCCCCCGGAGGTCTTGAGCCACGGTACACGCGATGCCGGGTAGTCGCTGGTCGCGCTCACCCGGCGTCATTCTCGGTGTGCTCACGACGGTCAACGCGCTGAACTACCTGGATCGATACGTCGCGGCGGCAACGCTGCCCCTCATCCTCGCCGACCTCGCAATCTCGGACGCACAGGGCGGTCTCCTCCAGTCGCTCTTCATCGTTGCGTATTCCCTGGCCTGTGTGCCGGCCGGCTGGCTCGGGGACGTCGGAAGCCGCCTGCGGTTGGCTGCAATCGGTGTGTTCGTGTGGAGCCTGGCCACAGTGGCGTCGGGGCTGGCGCCAACTTATGGCTGGCTGCTGCTCGCCCGGGCCGTCATCGGCGTCGGGGAGGCGAGCTACGCAGTCGTCACCCCGTCGCTGCTCTCGGATTGCTATCCTGCCGAACGGCGGGCGCGCATGCTCGGCGTCTTCTACGCTGCGATCCCGATCGGCGCCGCCCTCGGCTACATCGTAGGCGGGGTGATCGGCGAGGCCCACGGCTGGCGCACTGCCTTCTTCATCGCCGGTGCGCCCGGCGCCGTGCTGGCGTTCCTGCTCTTGCGCCTCACCGAGCCGCCGCGGGGCGCCCGGGACGCCACGTCAGTCGGGGCGACGCCGCTGGGGCTCGGCCCGTCACTCCGCGCCCTGGCGAGTCGTCGTAGCTATCTCGTCAATACTGCGGCTCAGGTCATCTACACGTTCGCCATGGGCGGCCTGGCGACCTGGATGCCGACGTATTTCGTACGGGAGCGCGGCATCCCGCTCGCGAGCGCGGCGACGACCTTCGGTCTACTCCTGGTGGCCGCAGGCTTCGCCGGGACGCTGCTCGGTGGTCGAATCGCCAGTGCGGTGGCGCGTCGCTGGCCCGGCGCCGACTTTACCGTGTCGGGCTGGTCACTGTCGGTGTCCATCCTGTTCACGCTCTTCGCGGTGCTGGCACCCCAGCCAGCCGTGTTCTGGCCGGCTATGTTCGTCACATTGCTCCTGCTCTTCATCAACGTGGGGCCGCTCAACGCGGCCATGGCCAACGTGCTGCCCGCCGAGCTGCGGGCGCGTGGGTTCGCCGTGACGACGATGCTGATGCATCTGCTCGGCGATGCCGCCTCGCCGTGGCTGATCGGCGCCGAGTCCGATCGAATCGGGCTCCGGATTCCTGTTCTCGTGACGGGATCTCTCCTGGCCGCGGCGGGCGTCGTGCTTCTCTGGGGCCGGGCGACACTGGAAGTCGATCTCGTCGCGACGCGCGCGTCGGCTTCGACACCAAGGGAGGGCTGAGATGAGCGAAGCGACACCGGCGCTGTGGGCCGTGCGCCTCGGTCTGGTCGTGGCCGGCCTGGTCGGCTGGTTCTGGACTCAGCGCCTCATCGGACAGCGGGCGTGGCCCGCGGGTCGCATCGGCGACGGCCTTCACCAGCTGACCGCGCCCCTGAACCGGTACCTCAACGGGCATCCGCTCACCGCCAACGCGCTCCTGGTCACCACCTCCGCCATCATCGACGCGCTCGGGCTGTTCATCATCGCGCGATCGATCTTCGGACCGAGCCTCCGCCCATTCCTGGGTCTTCTGATCCTCTACGCGTTGCGGCAGATCTGCCAGGGCTTGTGCGCGCTGCCGCCGCCCGACGGGATGATCTGGCGTCGCCCTGGCGTGCCCTCGCTGCTCGTGACCTATGGAACGGCCACGGATCTGTTCTTTTCCGGCCACACGGCCCTCGCGGTTTATGGCGGCATCGAGTTGGCGCGGCTGGGGGGTCCGGGGTTTCTTGCTCTCGGTGTCGCGATCGCGGTCATTGAGGCGACAACGGTTCTCGTTCTTCGGGCGCACTACACGATGGACGTTTTCGCGGCCATCGTCACTGCCGTATGGGTGGCGGGCGTCGCCGAGACCATAGCACCGGCTTGTGATCGTTTCCTGGCCGCGCTGGTCTGGCCGTGACCGTCGAGGGAGGCGGCCGAGTGTCTCCGCGAGATCTCTGGCGTCATCGCGAACCGGCGGGTCTGCTCGTTGCCGGGGTCGCCCTGCTGGTCTTGTCGGGAATCGGTCCGCGCGATCGCTTCACTTGGTTTCTCGAGACCGGGCCGGTCCTCATCGGCGCGCCCCTGCTCGTCGTGACGTACAGGCGCTTTCCGCTCACCCCGCTGCTCTACCGGTTGCTGTTCGTTCACGCCGCAGTGCTCATGCTCGGCGGGCACTACACGTACGCCGAGGTACCGCTCGGCCACTGGGTCAAGGACTGGCTCGGGCTGGCGCGGAACCACTACGACCGGCTGGGCCACCTCGCGCAGGGCTTCATTCCGGCGATGCTGATCCGTGAGATCCTCCTGCGTCGCACGCCGCTCAGGTCCGGCGGCTGGCTCTTCGTCCTCGTGACGGCCGTCGCCCTGGCGGTCAGCGCCCTCTACGAGCTGATCGAGTGGTGGACGGCGCTCGCTACGGGCGAAGCGGCGCAGGCGTTTCTCGGCACCCAGGGAGACCCTTGGGACACCCAATGGGACATGTTCTTGGCGCTGGTCGGCTCAGTCCTCGCCCAGATCACTCTGGCGCATCTCCACGATCGCCAGTTGGCGTTGCTCGCGAGGAGCAAGAGCGCCCATTGACGCCGGACCGGACATGAACCGGCCGAGCGTGAAAAGGTATGCGGCCAACACCCAGTGGAAGACGATCGGGATCGGATGCGAGCGCGTGATCGCGTAGCGCACGACCATGGCCAGCGCGTAGACGCAGGCGCACCACCGTAGAGCGCCGCCGACGCGCGGCCGTGGGTGGGCGAAGAAGCCGCAGCCGCGCCAGACGTCGCGGTCCACCACCGCCTGAACGAGCAGGGTTGTGACCTGGATCGGCAGCAGCACGGCATACGGCAGCAACCCCGAGTCCCAGGTGTCCATCGCCGGCAGCCAGGCGACGTCGAGGAACGCCACCAGCGCCTGGCCCACTACCCGGATGCCGAAGAGCGCCGTCAGGACGCAGAGCACGATCGCCGAGCGCGACGCCAGGCGGCTCACGACGGTGTGTCCACCCGCTCGAGCCCGTCAACGCGCTGAAAAACTTCGGCCCGGCTCGTGTCGTCCCACTCCGGACGCATGACGCCCCATTTGTGCTGAATCTCGCGCCGGCCGCGCTCGAACTCCTCCCGGCAGAGCCGCTCGGACCAGCCCTCGCGCATGACGCAGAGCCGCGGCAGCGCCAGTCGTTCGGAAGCACGCTTGGACTCGTACTCGGTATTGACCGCGGCGAGGCCGCGATCGAACGCCGCCGCGAAGTCCGAAAGCCTGCTCCCGGCCCCGACGGAGCAGCGCAGCTCGACCAGGAGGTCGTAGCGCGCTGCCTCGACGTCCGAGATCAAGCGGAACTGCCAGACGCCGAGCCCCGTGGCGCGCTCGGCGGCCCGCACCGCGTGCAGGACGTGGTTCAGGTGCAGCTTCTCACCGGTGATGTTCAGCATGTCCCGGCCCTTGCGGACGAAGGCCACCTTGGGTGTGCGCTCGTGGAAGCCGCGGACCTCCACGACGTCGTTCAGGTCGTAGCGGTAGAGCCCGTTCGCGCCGGTCACGATCAGGTAGTACCGGCGCCCCTCAGCCAGCTCGTGACAGAGAAGCGTGCGGGGCGCCGGGTCGTCGATGTCCTCTTCGGCGACGAACTCGTAGAAGTTGGAGTGGACGGCGAGGACGCCCGCGGCGGAGTCGTCCTCGACGGGGATGGTGAAGCGCCCCTCGCTGGCCACGAGCCCGAGGTCACGCCGGGCGATCTGAGGGCCGAAGTGCGCCTCCAGATGACGCGCCTGGATCCCCGCGCTGCCCCCGAGCCAGCAGGCGACGAGCGACAACTCCGGCCAGCAGTCGCCGAGGACCAGGCGGTCTCGGCGCCCGGCCACATCCGCGAGGAGTGCCGCCCGCTGACGGTTTGGGCGGAGCCCGGCCGCGAGCGCGGCACGGACCACGAGGCCGGTCACGCCCGTCCCGAGCATCGCCTCGACCTTGGTCACCCCGAGCGTGCCGTCGTGGATCGCGCGGATCACCTCGTCGCCACGGCGCGCCGCGATGTCGGCGAGCCGCAGCAGCGTGCTGGGGTTCGGCGTACCGATCGACGAGACTGCGTGGCCGAGCGCCAGGCGGAGCGCGACGAAGTAACGTGTCTCGTGGTCGCGGATCAGCGCCGCGGCGTAGGGCAGGGCGTGCCGCCGCCGGATGAGCCACGGCAGGCGCTGATACGTCAGTCCGGTCATCGCGCCGTACGGCAGACCGCCGGTGGTGACGCCCTCGGTGGCCGGGCCGATGATCGTCAGCACGCGGTGGTCGAGCATTCCGGGGTGGTCTCGCAGGGCGTAGAAGGTCCAGAGCCGCATGAGCGAGGCCATCCCGTGCGCCCAGGCGGCAGTGACCGGGATGAACTTCGGCTCTCCAGTCGTGCCGCTCGTCGTGGTGAACATGAACGGCGGCTCCGCGGTCAAGACACGCGGCTCGCCGGCAGAGATGCGGCCGACGTAGGGCCGCAGCGCCTCGTAGTCGCGGATCGGCACGCGCTGCGCGTACTCGGCCGCCGACCCGATCGTCGCGAACCCGTGCTCACGGCCGAAGACCGTGTCGGCGTTGTCGCGAAGCAGGGTGCGCAAGACCCGGGCCTGCGCCTCCTCCGGGGCGCGAGTCGCCGCTTCGAAAGCACGGTGATGAAGCCATTGCTGCGCCGCGATCGCGTGTCCGAGTCGCCGTCCCATGTCATCCCTCTGTGGTGAGCTCGTGCACGGCCACGGTGCGTCGGCGCAGGCGCTCCTCGACGACGCGGACACCGAGGCCCGGTCCCGTCAGCAGCGAGGCTTCGCCGCGATGACCGAACCGCACGCTCTCGATGCTGACGTCCTCGGCGAGCAGGAGAGTGCCGAACGAGCCCTCGACGAACGCGACCGTGGGCAATCCCGCGGCGAGATGGCGGCCGGCGGCGGACAGGATCGCTGTCTCGCCGACCTGGCTTCCGACCTGAACACCGACGCCCGCCTTGGCGGCGCGCTCCGCGATGGCGAGCGAGCGGGCGAGACCGCCGCACTTCGAGATTCGGATGTTGAAGAAGTCCACGGCCTCGCTGGCGATCAGCCCCTCGGCGTCGGCCGGCGTCACCAGCGACTCGTCGGCCATGATCGCGACCGGGATGGCCTGCCGCAGCCGTGCCAGATCCTCGACCGGGCCGCGCGGCAGCGGCTGCTCGACGGCCGCGATGCCGAGCGGCGCCACAGCGTTCAGCACCTGGACGGCGCGGTCGAAGCTCCACGCGCCGTTGGCGTCGAGACGCAGCGAGGCGTCGTGCCCGAGCGCCTCGCGCACGGCGGTCACACGGGCGACGTCATCGTCGAACCCGACCTTGACCTTGACGTCGTGGAGGCCGATCGCCCGCATCTGCCGCGCGTGCTGCACAGCCCGAGCGATCGGCCCTGCGGCAATGACCCCGCTGTAGGTCACCCGGCTTCGACGGGGTGGCAGTAGGGTCGCCAACGAGCGCCCGGCGCGCTGGAGCGCGCAGTCGAGGACGGCGAGCTCGAGCGCGGCCCGGCTCGCGTGGGGCGCGATGGCTCCGGCGAGGCCGGTCTCGGGTATGAACGCGGCCAGGGCCTCCAGGTTGCACGCCGGGGGTACCTCGCGACCGGCCACCCGCGGCCACAGCTCGCACGTGAGGTGGTCGAGCATCGTCTCGACGATCTCGCCGGTGACGTAGGGGCGGGGCGTTCCCTCGCCGAACCCCTCGGTCCCGGCCTCATCCCGCACCCGTACCACCACCGAGTCGGACCAGCGCCGCTCGGTGGCGCTGTGGCTGAACGACTCCACGAACGGGATCCGCAGCGCGTAGAGCGTGGCGGCCACGAGCTTCATCGCCGGCCTCCGACCGCGCTCGCCGCCACGAAATCGCGGAAGTAGCGCCGCGCGAACACGTTCTCGCGCAGCGTCATCTCCACGATCGTGAACGCCTCGTCGCTGGCGAACTCGTAATAGCGGACGTAGGCCTCCAGGTCGACCAGGCCCTGCTCGGCATGGCGGATGTCCACCTCGGAATGGTGCGTGAACCACTCGAGCGCCGGTGCCGGCAGCCCGCGGTGCGCGGCCAGCATCCGGGCGACACGGCCGGAGACGCGAGCGAGCATGTACTCGAACGCAACGATCTCGGTGAGGGCGGCCAGGCCGACGTCACGCAGTGTGCCGAAGAGCAACGGGTCCACCACGATGCGGCGCAGGTCCTCATCGGCCTGGGCCTCGAGGATCGGGAGCCGGCAGCCGAGGCCCGCCCCCGCCAGCAGGTCCCGCAGCAGATCTGGATGCGGCCGTGCCGACTCCTCCTCGAGCCCTAGCTCCTCCAGGAGGTTGTGTTGGAGATCGGCTGCCGCAGCTGGCGGGGCCAGCGCATAGAGGAAGGCGAGCAGCTGCGGCGATCGGAGATGCGCACGCACCACGTTCTCGATGAACTCGTCGTACTGATCGAGCGGCGCGTTTCCGTTCTCCAGAGCCTGGAAATCGGCGGAGGCCGTCAGGCTCTCAACCTGGTGCGCAAACAGAGCCTCGATCCTCGATCGCAAGGTGCCGTGACCGTTGTCCATGGCGTCCTCCTTTTGGGCTGACCGGGGACAAGATCACGGAGTGTGCCAGGGTCATATCCTTCGAGCGCAGGCAGTCATTTCAGGTGCTTGGGAGAGAGGTTAACGCCACTGCTGGACATTGGATGATCAGCCGATGTACATTCGGCGCCAGGCGATGGTCTACCAAACGAGCGCCGACCACACGCTGGCCGAGGCGATCTCGCGCCTCGCCTACTGCAACCCATTCCTGCCCGAGCGGATCGAGTTCGAGCGGCAAGCGCTGGGGGCCGCCTTCGTACCTGGCGGCACCCTCTGGCACGCCACCGGTGACCCGCAGCCGCCTCCCAACGTATTCGCCCTGCGCGAGCGCGCCGGCGCGCTCAGCGAGCGACTCGCCGCCCAGTTGAGGGAGGGCGCCAGGCCGAGCAGCGAAGACCTGCAGCTCTACGAGGACGTCGTCGTATACCTACTGTTCGCGCGCTACGACGACGATCTCTTTGGGCTGATCGACCAGCGCGCCGGTACCGCGCCGGTGGGCTTTTATCGAAAGTTCCGCCAGGATGTCGAGCGTCTGCTTCAGATTCCCCGAGCGACTGTGGTGGCCGACGGCGATGTGCCGCATCTCTTCGCTACCTTCTTCCAGATCCGGCGCGCCTTCCATTACATCTTTCACAACATCATCGGCAACTCCCCGCCCATCGTCCGCCTCCGGGCCACGGTCTGGCAGTCGATCTTCACCCGCGACATGCGGCGCTATCGCCGCTCGCTCTATCGGCGCATGAGCGATGTTGCAACGCTGATCTCCGGGCCGTCGGGCACTGGCAAGGAGCTGGTGGCGCAGGCGATCGGGCTGGCGCGCTACATCCCGTTCGACGCCGAGAAGCAGGCTTTCGTCGAGAGTTTCGCGGGATCCTTCTACGCGCTGAACCCGTCCGCGCTTTCGCCGACGCTGATCGAGTCCGAGCTGTTCGGCCACCGCCGCGGCGCCTTCACCGGCGCGGTCCTGGACCGCGTGGGATGGCTGGAGGCTTGCCGGCCGCTGGGGACAGTCTTCCTCGACGAGATCGGCGAGCTAGATCCCGCGCTGCAGGTCAAGCTCCTACGCGTGCTGCAGACCCGCACGTTCCAGCGGCTCGGCGACACACGCGATCGGCGCTTCGACGGCAAGATCATCGCCGCCACCAACCGCGACCTCGCCCATGAGATGTCGGTCGACCGCTTCCGCAAGGACCTCTACTACCGACTCTGCTCGGATCTCATCGTCACGCCTCCACTCGAGGAGCAGCTGCGCGCCGCGTCCGGCGAGCGCCGGGCCCTGGTGCGCTTCATCTCCCGACGGGTGGCGGGGGACGCCGAAGCGGAGAGCCTGGCCGAAGAGACCGAGCGCTGGATCGACGCGCACCTCGGTGAGGGCTATCGCTGGCCGGGCAACGTCCGCGAGCTCGAGCAGTGCGTCCGGAACGTGATGATCCGGGGTGAGTACCGGCCGCCGCACGCGGCGAGCGCGTCGAGCCGGCAGCGGGTCGCCGACGAGGTCTTGGCCGGCTCTTTGAGCGCCGACGAGTTGCTGCGCCGCTACTGCACGGTGGTCTACGCGCAGACCGGCAGCTA
>QHSV01000190.1 GCA_003221655.1 Candidatus Rokuibacteriota bacterium | reverse complement strand
GGTCGACTTGAAATAGCCGCCGCCCAGCGCCATCTACACGCGCTCCAGCTCTTCCTTCGTGCCGAAGAGCCCCCACGGGCGGACGAGCAGCATCGCGAGCAGGCAGAGGAACGGTGACACGTCGGCGAGGAGCGGGTCGCCGTACCGGACGGACAGCACCTCGACCGCGGCGACGATGAGCGCGCCCGGGATGACCCCGGCCAGGCTGTCGAGCCCTCCGACCAGCGCCACCGCGAAGGCCTTCAGGCCGAGGACGCCCAGCGAGGGATCGAGGCGTACGTTGTTCGCATAGAGAATGCCGGCGAGCGCGCCGGCGAACCCCGCAAGTGCCCAGGAGAGCGCGAAGAGCAGCTGGAAGTTGATGCCGCGCTGCGCGGCGAGCAGCGCCTTCTCGCCGGCAGCGCGCATCTGGATCCCCAGCGGCGAAAGCCTCAGAAAGGCGAAGAGCGCCACGAAGAGCGCCGCGGCCGCGCCGACCGTGAGCAGATCGAACGTCGAGACGACAGCGCCGCCGGGGAGCCGGCGCGGCGGGTTGACGAGGCCGAGCAGCGGCAGCGGGTGGCGAATGCGGTCGGTGTAGACGAGCACGATCGCCGCGCGCAGGAGAATGCCGAGCGTGACCGTGACCAGGACCGCGGCGAAGATCGGATGGCCGGCCATCGGCCGCATGAGGAGCCGATAGATGAAGAAGCCGGCCAGCGCGCTCAGCGCCGCCGCCGTGGCGACCGACAGCGCGGGCGCGCCCGGTGCCGCGGTGGCGAGCAGGAAGAGGAAGTAGCCGCCGAGCGTCATCATGTCGCCCTGGGCCAGGTTCAGGACGCGCGTCGCGCGATAGACGAGCACGTAACCCGCGGCAAGCAACGCGTAGAGGCTCGCGACGACGACGGTCGTGGCGAGGACCTGCGTCACCGCGTCACTTGATCTCGAGCCGCGTCCAGCCGCCGACCGACGCGATGCCGGTCTTGGCCGGGTCCCACCGGTAGACCTTGTAGTACGTATTCTTCCGGTAGTGATTGTCCGCGGTCCACTCGATGGGCCCACCACGGAGCCCTTTCGTGTCGACGCTCACCCCGGCCATCGCCGTCGCGAGCTTGTCCTTGGGGCACGGCCAGCCGCACTTCTTCAGCGCCGCCTCGAGCACCATCGCCGAGACCCAGCCTTCGGCCATGTAGTGCGCCGGATGCGTCGTCTGGCCCTTGACCAGATTGGTGATCTCGGCATGGATCGGCAGGTTCTCCATGAAGAGCGTGTTGCCGCCGAAGGCGTTGAGGTTGGGCGCCTTCAGGCGCGCCAGCTCGTCCTGCGTCTGCTGGTGGCCGTACAAGAGATAGCTCCCCGTCCAGCCGATGCGCTGGAGCGCCTCGAAGACGCCCACCTCGACGTGCCACAGCGCCCACGAGAGCACCCAGTCGGCGCCGGCATCCTTCAGCTTCTGGGCAAAGGGCGTGAAGTCCGGTGTGTTGCCCGGCACGACCACCACCGGGATCGGCTCGAGGCCCAGTTCCTTCGCGAGCTGCTCCGCAAACTCGAGCTCGATGCGCGAGAGCGGGATGTCCTGCGCCGCGAAGCCGATCTTCACCTTCTTGCCCCCCGCCTGCTCCTTGATGAAGCCGAGCGCGAAGCGACTGTCCCACTTCGAGCCGAACGAGGTCGAGCAGAAGATCAGCGGGCTCGCGGGCGGAAAGGCCTCGCGCGGGCAGACGCCGCCGCCGAACATGAGCGGGACCTTCCCGGTCTCCGATTCGGTCATGAAGGGCTTGTAGGTCGCGGAGGTCGACGAGTTGACCATGAGGATCGAGGTCTCGCCCAGCTTCTTGGCGTTGGCCGCCGCGCGCTGGGGCTCGCCGCGGTCGTCCTCGAAGGCGATCTCCACTTTCTGGCCGTGGATTCCGCCGGCGTCGTTGACACGCTTGAAGTAGACCCTGTACGCCTCGTACGTCGGCGCGTAGGTGGACGACGCGGGCCCGGTGATGGCCACGCTCATGCCGATGCGGTACTGCGCCGCCGCCGGAACGGACGTGACCGCGAGGACCAGAAGGAACAGCGTGAGGGAGAGTGTCCGCATGTCACTCCTCCGTTGAAAGGCTCGCCACCTCGGCGGCGATCCTGCGTTCTTCGTCCCCGGCGTACATCGACTCCACCAGCGTCCCGTACCGCTCGGCCATGAGCCGCCGCTTCACCTTCCGCGTCGGCGTCACGGGCTCGCCCTCCAGCTCGGGATCGAGCTCGCGCGGCAGGAGGCGAAAGGCCTTCACCTGCTCGACACGCGTGAGATCGTCGTTCGCGCGCTTGACCTCGGCCCCGATCAAGCCGAGCACCTCGGGGTGGGCCACGAGCGACGCATAGCTCGTGTACACCACGCCGCGTTCGCGGGCCCACTCGGCCACCGTCTCGGCGTCCGCTTCGAGCAACGCCACCAGATACTTCCGCCCCTCGCCGAACACGGCGGCCTCGCTGACGTACGGGCTCGCGCGCAGACGGTTCTCGACGTGCGCGGGGTTCACGTTCTTGCCGCCCGCGGTGATCAGGATGTCCCTCTTCCGGTCGACGAGCCTGAGCGAGCGCTCGGTGGTCCACTCGCCGACGTCGCCCGTCGCGAGCTTCCCGTCGCGATAGAGGGCCTCCGTCGCGTCCGGGTCGCGCCAGTATCCTCCGAAACCCTCTCCGGCGGTCACGAGAATCTCGCCGTCCGCGTCGAGCTCGACCGCCATGTTCGGCGCAGCGACGCCCACGTCGCCCGGCACCGGATAGGGTCCACGCTGGCCTGAGACGAGCGCGCCGCCCGTCTCGGTCTGGCCGTACGCCTCGCAGAGGTTCACACCCCACGCCTGCCACAGCGTGGCGACAGGTGCCGGTAACGGCGCGCCACTCGAGATCACGAGCTCCACCCGGGCGAACCCGGCCTTCTCGAGGAGCCAACGGAACACCAGCACACGCGCGAGCACGGCGAGCAGCGCCCAGGCGCGCGCCGGGCGCCGCTCGCTCCACCGTCGGTCGAGTGCCCGCCGTCCGACCCTCATCGCCGCGTGATAGGCCGCGCGCTTGATCCAGGAGCTCTGGTCGAGCCCGACCAGCAGGTGCGCGGCGAACTTCTGGAGGTAGCGCGGGACCGTGAAGACGAACGTCGGCTGGATCTCGTAGAGCGCGTCGACGAAGGTATCGACGGACTCCGGGTAGTGCGGCACGACGTCGGCGATGAGCGGCATGGTAATGGCGAGGTTCCGGCCCATCGCGTGGCAGAGCGGCAGCATCGCGACGGCGCGGTGCTCGCCGCCCGCCAGGATCGGATAGTGCTCGATGATGTTCGCGCACGCGGCCAGGTGCGGGCCGTGCCGATAGATCGCGCCCTTCGGGTGCCCCGTGGTCCCCGACGTGTAGATGATCGTCGCCGGGGCATCCGGCGACAGCGACCGCGCGAGGCGACCGAGCGCGTCAGGCTCGGCGGCCAGCATTTCACGTCCGCGGCCCTCGACCTCGGCGAGCGGACGGACACGAGGGTGCCGGTACATGAAGAGCGCGCGGATGTCGATCACCAGGACGGCGCGGACGTTCGGGCACTCGTCCAGCACCTCGAGCGTCTTGTCGAGGTGCTCCTGATCCTCGGCGACGATCAAGGACGCGCCGCCGTGCTGGAGCAGGTGGCGTACCTCGCCCGGCGCGCTCGTCGGATAGATGCCGTAGGTGATCGCGCCCAGCGCCTGAGCCGCGAGGTCGGCGATCGTCCACTCCGGACACGGGTTGCCGACGATCGCCACCGTCTCGCCCCGGCCGATGCCGTACTCGCGCGCGAAGCCGTTCGCCAGCGCCGCGACGCGTTCGGCGAGCCCTCGCCACGTCGTCTCGCGCCAGATGCCGAGCTCCTTCGAGCGGAAGGCCACGCGATCCGGCCGCGTCCGCGCGCGCTCGACGAGCAAGCCCGGCAGTGTGCTCGCGCGCAGCGCCTCGAAATTCATGCCGGGCGGATTATACCGGAGGGGATTATCCTGGGGCCGTCATGACGCGTGAAGAGCAGGTGAAAGCCGTCGGCCTCAAGGCCGGCGCGCGCGTGGTCGGGATCGCGGCGGTCGAGGCGTTCCGCGAGAAGGTGCCCGCAGGCTATCGCCCGGAGGACATCCTGCCGGGGGCCAGGAGCGTCGTCGTCGCCGGCGGCGACGGGCCGACCGCCGGCGCGTGGCGCTGCCCCGATCATCGGGTGATGGAGATCACCGGCTACGATCTGCGCGAGAACGTCGCGGTCCATGCGATGTGCGACTTCATCGAGGGCACGCTGTCCCACCACGCGATCCAGGCGCCCTCCCTGCCCGTCCACGGTCACGAGCCGCCGATGTCGATGATGCACGCCGCCGAGCTCGCGGGGCTCGGCACGCGCTCGCTCGCGGCGCACATCATCCTGAACCCCGAGTACGGCCTGCTCTACTACGCGGCGCTGATCACGACGCTGCCGCTCGAGCCCGATCCGCCGCTCGTCGAGCCCGCGTGCCCGCACCCGGGCTGCGCCGCCATGTACAAGCGCATCGGGACGACGCCGTGTTTGCGCGTGTGCCCCGCGTGCCTGGCCGGGAAAGTGAGCGATGGACGCATCCAGGAATCGACGTACGACCGCGAGCGCTGCCACTCGCGCGCGCAGACCTATGGCATCGGCTCCTTGCAGAAGGGGCTGCTCCAGATCGTGAACGAGGACGATGCGGACCGGCGCCGGACGATGATCTACAGCGACTTCTTCACGAAGAGCCTTCAGTCCGTCGGCTTCTTCCGCGACTCGATCGCCCAGTGCTTCGAGTGCATGCGCGTCTGCCCCGTCGGGCGCAAATACCGGAAGCTCAAATGAAGCCGGCCCGCACCTCTCTCAGGCCACCCTCGGCCGCGCAGGGCTCACGCACCCCGTTACAAATGAAGCCGGCCCGCGCCGCTCTCAGGCCACCCTCGGCCGCGCCGTGCTCGCACCCCGTTACAAACCAAGCCGGCCCGCACCTCTCTCAGGCCACCCTCGGCCGCCGCGGGCTCACGGACCCCGCTACAGTAATGTCGGACCTGGCCCCCAACGCCACCGCGACGCTCAAGTCGGTCGCCCTCAAGTCGGGAGCGACCGTCTGCGGCATTGCTGACGCGACGGCGTTCGACGCCCACGCGCCGGAGAAGCATCGCCCGGACGATCTTCTGCCGGGAGCCCGATCGGTCGTGGTGGTCGGCGGCGCTCAGCCGCGGGCGGGCGACTGGGCGGCAACCTCGCCGTGGGTCCTGCAGACGATGGGGACGACCGAGCGCATCCAGGCGGTCGGTCGGCGGCTCGCCCAGTACATCGAGAGCGAGTTCGGTTACTACGCGCTCTACGTCCCGCCCGGCACGGCCAGCGGCGACACGCCCTTCCTCTCGCTCATGCTCGCCGCCCAGCTCGCTGGTCTGGGCTCGCGGTCGCTGGCCGGGCCGGTGTTGAACCGCCAGCACGGCTTCATGTACTGGAGCGCGGTGATCACCACCGCCCCGTTCGAGGCCGACGCGCTCGAGGCCGAGCCCGCGTGTCCGGCGCCGCCCTGCCGAGACATGTGGGAGCGCGAGGGCACAACACCGTGCCTCAAGATCTGCCCCGCCACCGACGGCGGATGTCTCTCGGGTAAGCTCGAGAGCGGCCGCGCGGTGCGGACCTTCTACGATGCCGCACGCTGCAACACCCGCGTGCACACGCATTGGATCGGCGGCTTCCAGAAGGTGCTCGAGGAGACGCTCAACGAGCCAGACCGGGACAAGCGCAAGATGCTCCTCTACGGTGACTTCTTCACGCGCAGCCTCTGGGCCATCACCTACTCGTCGACGAACATCGCCCAGTGCTTCGAGTGCATGCGCGTGTGCCCCGCCGCCCACGGGCTCAAGGAGATGAAGTAATGACCGTGTTCAAGCTCGATCCGGAGGTCTACAAGCGCTACAAGGACGAGGTGCTGAAGCTCTGCAACTCGTTCCAACGGATCGACCAGCCAGGCCTCTCCGACAGGCAGATCGCCGAGCGGCTCGGCCTCGACGAGCGCACGGTGACCGAGATCCGCTGCGTTGCCGAGCGCGATTGCTACTCGCTCGACGAGTGGGAGAAGGCGATCGAATTCAAGCGCAAGGCGACGCTCGAGTGGTCGGCGCTCGCCCTCAAGCGGCCCGACCTCAAACCCGAGTGACGCTCTACTTCTTCGAACGCGTCGCCGACGACGACTTCATCGGGCCCGTCATCGTGGCCGCGCCCGATGAGGCGACAGCATGGAGTCTCCTGGCGGGACGCGAGCGCTCCGACGTCGAGGCGCTGAAGACGCTCGGCTGGCAGATAGCCCAGGACCTCGCCGCCATCCCGCCGAGACCGACGATCGTCTACCCGAGCCACTACCGCCGCGCCATCCTCAGCTAGGGCTTGTCGAGCCCTGAAACCTCTCCACGTCGGCCTCGCGCTGCTCGTCACCGTCATCTGGGGGCTCGCCTTCGTCGCGACCAAGATGGGGCTCGACAGCTTCTCGCCACCCCAGCTGACGGCGCTGAGATTCCTGATCGCAGCCGTCCCGGCCCTCTTCCTGCCACGGCCGCTGCTCTCGTGGTCCGCCCTCGTGGCAATCGGGGCGACGCTCTTCGCCGGCCAGTTCCTGCTCCAGTTCTTCGCCATCGCCCGCGGCGTGCCGCCGGGCCTGGCGTCACTGCTCGTCCAGACTCAGGCGCTCTTCACGATCCTGTTCGCCGCCATCACGTTGCGCGAACGGCCCACGGCGCGCGAGCTCTCCGGCGTGGCCGTGGCGTTCGCGGGTCTCGTGCTCATCGTCCTCACGGTCGGCGGCGACCTGACCGTCGCCGGGTTCTGCCTCGCGATGGGCTCCGCGATCAGCTGGGGCGTCGGCAACATACTCCTGAAGCGCATCGGCAACGTGGACATGCTGAGCCTCATGGTATGGCTCAGCCTGGTGCCCCCCCTTCCGTCGCTGGCGCTCTCGCTGATTCTGGACGACGGGCCTGCCGCTCTCCCACAGGCGGTGTCGAACGCTGCGTGGCTCGCCGTCGCGGCCGCGTTCTATCTCGGCCTGGTCGCGACCGTCCTGGCCTACGCGATCTGGGGCCGGCTCCTTCGCCAATACGCGGCGGCGACGGTGGCGCCGTTCGCCTTGCTGGTGCCGTTCGTCGGCGCCTGTTCGTCCTCGCTGGTGTTCGGCGAGCGGTTCGGCGCGCTGCGGCTGGCCGGCATGGCAGTCGTGCTGCTCGGGATCGCCGTGATCGTCATTCCCTGGGACCGCGCGCGGACCCGTCGCGACGCGCGTTCTCGCGGGCTCGACCCCTCACTGACCATGTCGTCCGCGACGCGGGCCGACGCGCCCGGTGTCATCGACCTCATCGGCCGGGTGTACGCGGAGTACGGCTTCATCTACGATCCCCGCGTCGAGGTCCCCGACCTGCTGCGGTTCGAGCAGCACTACGAGGCGCCGCGCGGAGCGTTCTTCGTCGTACGGGAGGAGCACCTGGTCGTGGGCTCGGTCGGCGTCGAACGGCTCGACGGCGACACCGCCGAGCTCCATCGCCTCTATCTCGACGCCCCCCTGCGAGGGCGCGGCACGGGTCGAGCGCTCGTGGAGGCCACGCTGGACTGGTGTCGCGCCGAGAGAATCACGCGGCTGATCCTTTGGTCGGACACCCGCTTCGAGCAGGCGCACCGGCTCTACACGCGGATGGGGTTCCGGCAAGCGGGCGAGCGAGTGCTCCCGGACGACCTCAACCAGACGCGCGAGTACGGCTTCGAGCGCCCGGTGTGACGCGACGGGCGCTCAGTACCCCTTGCGCT
>QHSV01000189.1 GCA_003221655.1 Candidatus Rokuibacteriota bacterium | reverse complement strand
GCTCGAACGCGAGCTCGGTCGTCACCTGCTTCCAGCCCGCGCCCTCCTCGCCCACACGCATGTCCTCGGGCACGAACGCGTCCTCGAAGACGACCATGTTGAAGTGATGCGCCCCCGCCAGATCGATGATCGGGCTCATCGTGATGCCCTGGAGCTTCGTGTCCACCAGAAACTGCGTGAGCCCCTCGTGCTTCTTCGCCGGGTCATGGTGAGTCCGGAAGGTCGCGATCATGTAGTCGGCGAGATGGGCGTTACTCGTCCAGACCTTGGTGCCGTTGACCCGGTAGCCCCCGGCGACCCGCTCGGCGCGCGTGCGCAGCGACGCGAGGTCGGAGCCCGAATCAGGCTCGCTCATCCCGATCGCGAACGCCAGCTCGCCGCGCGCGATGGCCGGAAGAAACTTCTGGCGTTGCGCCTCGGTGCCGAAGCGCAGGAGCAAGGGCCCCGACTGGCGGTCGGCGATCCAGTGGGCGGATACCGGCGCGCCGGCGGCGAGCATCTCCTCGAGCACGACGTAGCGCTCGAGAGCGCTCCGCTCGTGGCCGCCGTAGCGTTTCGGCCACGTCATCGCGATCCAGCCCCGCGCGCCCATCTTGCGGCTGAACTCGCGGTCGAAGCCGCCCCATGAGTGCGCGCGCCGCACCGGCGCCGCGTCACCCAGCTCCCGACGCAGGAACTCGCGCACCTCTGCGCGGAGAGCCTCCGCGTCCGGTGGCAGCTCGCCGAGCTCGAAGCGGAAGGTCTGCATGCTCAGGCGTACGTCTCGCGCTTCCGGAGCTCGACGAAAAGCCCGTGCGTGTCTTGCGGGTGGACCCAGGCGACGTCCGCGCGGCGTCCATCCACCCGGACCCCGACCTCCTTCAGGCGCTCGACGCTTCCCGGAATGTCGTGGCACTCGAAGCCCACGAGATAGACGCCTTCGCCGTGCTTGGCGAGGAAACGGCCGACCGCTTTGTCCGGGTCGGTCGGCTGCAACAGCTCGATGTGGCCGATCCCCGTCGGGAGGATCGCGTTCTTGAACCCGAACTCCTTCGACTCCGCGCGATGGTGAACCTTGAGCCCGAAGAGGCGGCTGAACCGCTCGACCGCGGCGTCCAGGTCTCGCACCACGACCGTCAACTCGACGATGTCGCCCAGCATGCGGCGCCTCCTTGGACGGTAGAGCCGGATCATACAGTAGAATCACCTGGCTCGCGTTCTGGATCGCGATCGGGGCTAGCAGGCACACCAGCCGGCTCTTGCCGCCGACCTTCATCATCGACACGCCCTCGGTCCAGCACCGGATCACACCGTTGAGCGGCAGGGTGATGGGCTCCCCGCGCTGGACCGAGCTGTCGAAGACCGTACCGTCGGTGAGCGTGCCGTGGTAGTGGACCTTCACTCGGTCGGTGGGCTTTGGCGCGGCGCCGGCGCCCGCTTTGAGCGTCGTGATGACCATTCCCGACGCTGTTTTCGTCGCGCCCTTCTCGGCCGCCGCCTTGTCGAGGTACGTCTGCCCCATCTTCTTCTCGATCGCCGCCGCGGCTCCCGCGCGCGCCGTCTGAAGCGCCGTGATCTTCGGCGCGTAGCTCTGGACGTCCACCTTGGACTCCTTCTTGAGCACGCCATCGCTGACACCGGCCAGGACAGCGTCCAGCTCGGTCTGGTTCAGGTTGAAGAAGGACAGGTTCCGGCTGATCACGAGCCCGAGGGCATAGAGCGTCTTCTGGTCTTCGCTCGTGAGGTCGGGTCCAGCGGCGCCGGCGGCGACCACCGCGGCCAGGACGAGGGCGACCGAGACCGGGAGGGCTTTGAGCATGGGGATCCTCTCTTCGCGCGGATTAGCGTAGGATAAGTCGATCTTCTCACGGGAGGCCGGAATGCCCGAATCGATTCCTGCGCCGCTGATCATCGACACGCTCAAGGACACGTTCCGCGAGGCGCGCGGGGGGAATACACGCGAGCCGCTCGGCTGGATCTTGAGCGTGCCCGACACGCATCAGAAGACGGTGCTCGCCGCCCTCGACAAGGAGCGGGCGCTGCGCGTGGTCACCTGCGCCACCGAAGACGAGGCCAACGCCGTCGGCGCCGGCCTCTGGATCGGGGGCGAGCCGTGCGTGCTCATGATCCAGCACGCCGGGCTCTACGCCTCGGTGAACACGCTGCGTGGCGTCGCGATGGACGGGCGCGTGCCGATGTTCTATATGATCGGCCTGCTCCAGCGTGAGAAGGATCGCGACCCGAAAGAGTCACGGCACTCGATGGTCCGCTTCGCCGAGCCGCTGCTGGACACGTTCGGCGTCCCACACGCGCGGCTCGAAGGCCCGGACGACGTCCATCTGATCCCCGAGTACTACCGCCTGAGCCGCGAGCGGCGCGGGCCGGCGGCAGTGCTCGTCGGCCTGGAGACCAGTTAGATGGCCATCAAACCCGAGGACGTGCTGCGCGCGATCGCCGGCGCCCGCGGCAATGCGATCTGCGTGCCGACCATGACGACCTCGCCGGCCTGGCGGACCATCGCGTCCGACGACCTCTCGATCGGCTGCGTGGGCTTCATGGGCGGCGCCTCGTCGCTCGGGCTCGGCCTGGCGCTGGCGATGCCGAAGCGCCGGGTGGTCGTGTTCGACGGCGACGGCTCGCTCCTGATGCAGCTCGGCTCCCTGGCCACGATCGCCGGCGCCGCGCCCCGAAACCTCACGCATCTCATTTTCAAGAACGGCGTCTATCACACCTCCGGGGCCCAGGAGATTCCCGGCGGGCTCACCGTCGATTTCGTGCAGATGGCCAAGGGCGCAGGCTACCGGAAGGCGTACGCCGTCGCCGATTTCGATGACTTCAAGCGGCGCCTGTCGTCGATGCTCAGCGACGAGGGGCCGTTGCTCGTCGAGCTCCATACCGGGCTCGCGGACAAGACGCCGATGACCGACCGCGGCGGTCAGCCCTTTCACCAACAGGTCGAGACCTTGCGCAACAAGCTCGACAAGGCCGGCTGAGCGCGAGCGCCCATCCGGACGGCCATGCCTATACGTAGTGACTGGTGATGGCATCCGCGTTACCCTTGGCGCGAGGGATGGCCGCCTTCGACATCGACACATATCTGGCGCGCTCCGGTGCGGTCGACCTGTGGACCGTCGACTGGGCCGACGTGCCGAAGCACCCGCTGTCGCCGGAGGCCATCCGCACGCTGCGGTACATGCAAGACATCGAGAGCCACACGATCGTGTATCTCCGATCGCTCCTGGCGACGCGCGCGATCGACGATCCGGACGTCGCGGCGTTCCTGGCGTGCTGGGTCCATGAGGAGACCTTTCACGGCATCGCGCTCGAGCGCTTCCTGGCCGCCGCGGGCCACCCCCTCGCTCCGCGCCCGACGCCGCACGGGCAGGAGAACCTCGCGCAGTGGTTCGAGGCGCGGGGGACCGCGATGCTGTCCCGGCTCTGGCCGGACTTCTGCGCGGTGCACATGACGTGGGGCGCGATCAACGAGCTGACTGCCCTCACCGGCTATCGCCGCCTGGCGGCTCGCGCCGGACACCCGGTGCTCTCGGGGCTGCTGGACCACATCCAGCGTGACGAGTCGCGGCACTTCTTCTTCTACTATCGCCAGGCGGAGATCCGGCTTCAGCGCCCCGTCGCTGCCCGGGTCGCGCGTTTCCTGGTGGACCGCTTCTGGGGCCCGGTGGGTAGCGGGGTCCAGCCCCGAAACGAGCTTCGCTTCATGGCCGACTACCTCTTCGGTGACGAGGAGGGCCGTGCCGCGGCCCGCAAGGTCGACGACACCATCCGCCGGCTTCCAGGCTTTGGCACAGTGCGGCTCCTCGAATCCTGGGTGGACCGGTTCATCAAGGGAGGACGGAATGGCGACCATAGCAACTGATCACTATCGTGCCTATACGCCCCGACCCTTCACCCGCGCCGAGCGCGACTCGGTGACGATCCTGTTCGGGGGTCTCCACTGGCGCATCGAGCGGATCATCCAGGCGGTGCTGGAAAGCAGCGGCTACAAGGCGCAGATCCTGCCGGTGGCCACCAAGCAAGATCTGTTGACCGGCCGCGAGACCGCCGACATCGGCCAGTGCTGCCCGACCAGCTTCACGACCGGCAACCTCGTGAACTTCCTGAAGAAGGAGTCCAAGCAGGTCGGCGTCGAGGAGGTCAACGAGAAGTACGTCTATCTCACGGCCGGCTCGTGCGGCGCCTGCCGCTTCGGCCAGTACCACGCGAGCTACGAGCTGGCGCTGCGCAATAGCGGGCTCGAGAGGTTCCGGATGTTCCTGATGGCGCAGGACAACCTCGACCAGAATATGGGCGACGGCCTCGACCTCAACCTGCCGATGACGCTCGGCTGTCTGTGGGGCATCTTCTGCACCGACCTCGTGCAGGATCTCGAGTACCAGGTTCGGCCATACGAGGTGCTGCCGGGCCAGACCGAGGCGGTCGTCAAGGAGAGCGTGGAATATCTCTACACGGTCTTTCGCAACCGGCCGAAGATGTCGCCCAAGAAGTCGGTGCTGTGGCACCTCACCACGCCGTACTTCGTGCGGGCGATGCGTGAGGTGCACAAGAAGTTCTCGGAGATCGAGGTCGACCGCCTGCGGGTGAAGCCGAAGGTGAAGATCACCGGCGAGTTCTATCTCCAGACGGTGGAGGGCGATCCCAACTACAACATCCACCGGTGGCTCGAGGCCGAGGGCGCCGAGGTCTATCCGGCCGCCATCACCATCTGGATGGACTACCTGCTGCGGCTCGGGCTGCAGCGCTTCGAGGATTACAGCGGCATCGAGAAGCACGCGCGCCTGAAGCTCGGCCTCGGCCGGGTGGCCCAGGGCATCTATCGCCTGACCGTCAGTCGCCTGCGCCGCGCGATGGGCGACCTCCCGCACGAGAGCCCGAGCCAGTTCGAGCTGCGGCGGCTGGCGGCGCCGTACTTCCACAGGAACCTCGACGGCGGCGAGGGCGACATGCTGGTCGGCAAGACGCTGTGGGCGTACCACAAGAAGAAAGCGCACATGATCTGCGAGCTGTCGCCGTACTCCTGCATGCCGAACACCATGTCGATCGGCGCCATGGCCGGCGTGATCGGCAAGTATCCGGAGATCCTCTACGCGCCGCTCGAGATCAAGGGCGACGCCGAAGTTCACGCGCTGTCGCGCTGCCAGATGATCCTGACCGAGGCCAAGAAGCGCGCCCAGCGCGAGTTCGACGAGGCTCTGACGCGCACGGGGCTCAGCGTGGACGAGGTGCGCGCTTATATACAGATGCATCCGGCGATGAGGAAGGCAACGTACGCCATCCCGCACGACGGCACCGCGGCCGGCACGGCCGCCAACCTCGTCCTGCACGTCGCCAAGAAGTTGGGTCGGTGATGAAATTCGTCGGCGTCGACGTCGGCTCGACTACCGTCAAGGCCGTGGTGATGGAGGACGGCAAGGTCGGCTGGCAGGACTACCAGCGGCACAACACCCGCCAGGCCGAGAAGGTGCTCGAGTTCCTCGCGCGGATGGAGACCGAAGCCGGTCTGGCGGTCGGCCAGGATCGCGTCTTCTTCACCGGTTCCGGCGCCGGCTTCATCGCTCCGCAGGTGGGTGCCAAGCTCATCCAGGAGGTCGTGGCGGTCGCCGCCTGTGTGGAGCGCCAGCATCCCGACGTGCGGTTCGTCTCGGAGATCGGCGGCGAGGACATGAAGACGATCTTCTTCACCGCGACCGGGACGGGGAGGTCGAAGCAGGTCTACATGCAGTCGGCGTGCAGCGGCGGCACCGGGACCTTCATCGAGAAGACCGCCCGCAAGCTGCAGGTGCCCGGCGAGCGCCTGGCCGAGTTGCCGTACGCGGGTATGGCCCTGCACAAGGTCTCGAGCAAGTGCGGCATCTTCGCCGAGACGGACGCGAACACTCTGGTGAAGACCGGCGTGCCGGTCGAGGAGATCATCGCCAGCCTCTTCGAGGCGGTCGTCTACCAGAACCTGGCCACGCTCACCAAGGGCAACACGCCGGCGCCCGAGGTGCTGCTGCTCGGTGGCCCCAACCTCTTCTTCAAGGGATTGCAGGAGGCGTGGCGCCATCATCTCGCCAAGCTCTGGTCGCAGCGGAAGCTCGATCTGGGCGGGCGCGAGCCCGCCTCGCTCATCAACATCCCCGCCGAAGCCCTCTACTACGCCTGTCTCGGCTGCATCGAGATCGGCCAGGGCGAGAAGCCCGAGATCGGTATCTACCAGGGGAGCGACAAGCTGAAGTGGTGGGTCGAGGAAGGTCAACACGAAGCGAAGGCCAAGGAGGGCGCCCGCGGCCTGGTCGCCGGCGCCGGCGACCTGGCGACGTTCGTGAGCGAGTACGTGAAGCCGGTTCCCCCCTGCCATGTCGGCGATTCGCGCGCGCAGCACGTCGGCGCTGTGCTGCTGGGCTGCGACTTCGGCAGCACCACCGCCAAGGCAGTCGTCCTCTCCGCGGACCGGGAGCTCCTGTTCTCGTGCTACGCCCTCAGCAAGGGCAACCCGATCGAGGACGCCCAGTCGCTGTTCCAGCAAGTGCGCGAGGCCGGGTTCACCGACGTGGGCGCGCTTGCGCTCACCGGTTACGGCAAGGATCTCTTGAAGGACGTCCTGGGCGCCGACATGGGTGTGGTGGAGACGGTGGCCCACGCGACCGCCGCGCTGCACTTCTATCCCGACGCCGATGTGATCTGCGACGTGGGCGGCACGGACGTCAAGATCATGATCCTGCGACAGGGGACCGTCGCCGACTTCCGCCTGAACTCGCAGTGCTCGTCGGGCAACGGCGCCTTCCTGCAGGGCGTGGCCGAGCGCTACAACATCAAGCTCGAGGCCTACGCCGACCGCGCGTTCGAGGCGAAGGCCATGCCGAGCCTCACGATGGGCTGCGGCGTGTTCTTACAGTCGGACATCGTCAACCAGCAACGCAAGGGTTGGTCGGCCGAGGAGATCATGGCCGCGCTGGCGGCGGTCCTGCCGGTCAATGTCTGGATTTACGCGGGCCAGCTCCAGAATCTCCGGGCCGCCGGCCGCAAGTTCATCCTGCAGGGCGGCACCCACCGCAACATGGCGGTGGTCAAGGCGCAGGTGGACTTCATCCGGGGGAAGGTGCCCGACGCCGAGGTCGTCCTGCACCCGTACTCGGGCGAGGCCGGCGCCATCGGCGCCGCGCTCTGCGCCGGCGACTGGCGCACGCGCGGTGAGACCTCCCACTTCCGCGGCTTCGAAACCATCGCGGCGCTGACCTACACGACCACGACCAGCGCCGGGACCGTCTGCAAGTGGTGCCCGATCAACTGCACGCGAACGTTCATCGACGTCCAGCTGCCCGGCGCCAAGGGCCGCGAGTGGAGCAAGGTGCCCCTGGCCCCGGGCTGGGAGCGGGTCATCAGCGGCAACTCGTGTCCCAAGGGACTCGTCGAGGACGTCAACGAGATGCGCGTGGTGAAGGCGAAGCTCGAGGAGGTCAAGCGTGAGTACCCTAACGTTGCCGAAATGGTTCGGAAGGACGCGTTCCGCCGGGTCAGCGCCGCCGCCGTCGCGGAGTAAGCTCCGGGTCGGCATCCCCCGCGTCCTGAATCTCTGGAACACCCATCAGTTCTGGATGGGGTTCCTCACCGCGCTCGGCGTGGACCCGCGCAATGTCGTGTTCTCGTCCGACACGTCCGAGGAGCAGGGCCGGCAGTTCGGCAAGGGCCGGGGCACGGTGGACTGCTGCTATCCGGTGAAGTGCATCTCCGGCCACTACGGCGAGCTCGTCTTCGGCCAGAAGCAGAAGCTGGACATCCTGCTCTCGCCGATGATCTACAACCTGCCCTCGTTCCTCTCCGGCCACGTGGCCAAGTCGCTCACGTGCCCGCGGGTCATGGCGGCCCCCGAGAACATCAAGGCCGGCTTCATCAAGGAGCAGGACGCCTTCGCCGAGGCGGGCATCCAGTACGTCACGCCGTTCGTCTCGCTCGACGAGCCCTTGCTGGTGCCCAAGCAGCTGTTCGAGACGATGCGCGAGGCGCTGCCGGGGCTGACCTACGAGGAAACCGGGCGGGCGGTGGAGGCGGGCTTCCGCGCCCTGCGCGATTTCAGCCACCGTCTCAGGAAAAAGTCGCGCGAAGTACTGGAGTGGTGCGCTCGGGAGAACCGGGCGTGCTTGATGGTGATCGCGCGGCCGTACCACATGGACCCGGGCATCGGCCACGAGATCGAGGTCGATTTGCAGGCCTACGGTTACCCGATCCTCTGGATGCAGTATTTCCCGATCGACGACGATCTGATGCAGTGGGCGTTCGGCGAGGACATCCGCGCCGGCCACATCAAGTCCGCGTTCGACATCCGCGACGTGTGGCCCTCGTCCTACAGCTCCAACACCAACGAGATTCTCTGGGGCGCCAAGGTGGCGGCCCGGATCCCGTGGATCGCCTGCGTGGTTCGCATGTCGTCCTACGAGTGCGGGATGGACCAGCCGACGTACACGCCGGTGCAGCAGATCGTCGAGCGTTCGGGCACGCTCTTCTTTTCCTTCCAGGACCTCGACTCCACCAAGCCCTCCGGGTCGGTGAAGATCCGGGTCGAGACGATCACGCACTATCTCGAGAAGTACGCCGGCACGATCATCGCGAAGAAGAAGGCGGCGATGCCGGCGGGCTGCCCGTTCCTGCCGGCGGCGTAGGCCGGCCCAGGCCATCCAGCCGCGCGCGGAAGTCGTCGCGGAACTGGCGATACGGGATCGGGAACACCGTCCCCCAGTGCGCCCGCGGATCGGCGTCGAGCGCGAAGCGCTCGAGGAATTCCGTGAGCTTCGCGCTGCCATACTGCTCGACGAGCCAGTCGACCGCCAGGAACGCCTGCCCATACGTCGCCGGGGAGCCGAGCCGATTCATCGACTGGGTCCAGGCCGCGCTGCTGGCGAGCGCCTGGAGGTCAGGGAAGAACTTGATCGGGGTCGTCGATCCGAGGACGGCGCGTACGACCGTGTTCCGCGATTCGGCGTAGGGCTGATATCCGAGCAGGTCGAGCACCTTGAACTTGACCCAGTCGGCATGGCCCTCGAGGATCCACTGTGCGGGTCTGCCTGTCGCCTCGTTGACGTAGACGTACGCCTTGATGTCCGCGGGAAACGGCAGATCGAGCCGGTGGCGCATCAGCCAGGCGATGGCGTCGATGAGCTCGCTGTCGCTCGGGTTCTGGTCGAGCGATGGCGGTGCCGGCGCATCGAACCGGATCTCGTATTCCCGGTATGGAGCAGCCGCGCTCGAGCAGGCCACCGCCGCCAGCATCGCCACCACGATCGGCCAGCGGCCGCTCATGCGCGCCTCCATACCGCGCGAACGCCGGCCGCGTCAAGTATGCTCTCCACGCAGGAGGTGCGATCATGGCACCCGCTTCGGCCGGCTGGTCGCGCAGGGCGGGATCACGGCCGGGATGCTCAACGCCCTCGTCGCGATGGACCTGCCCGGGCCGGGCACGGTCTTCATGAATCAGTCGCTGCGCTATCTGGCCCCGACCTATCTCGGTGACGCTGACCGCCGAGGTCGAGGTGCTCTCGCTCAAACCCGACAAGCCGGTCTGCCAGCTCCGCGCGACGATCACCAACCAGGACGGCACCGTCGTGCTCGAAGGAGAGTGCTGGACGTACACGCTGCGCCCGGAGTGAGCGCTCGGCGTCAGCGCTCGCCGAGCTCCCGTTCTTTGAGGACGCGACGCAGGATCTTGCCCGAGGGCGTCTTCGGGATCGCGTCGATGAACTCGACCTCACCGGGGACCTTGTAGTTGGCGAGCCGGCCCTTGACGAAGGCGACCACGTCGGCGGCGGTCAGCGGCTGGCCCGGCTTCCTGACGACGAACGCCTTGGGGATCTCGCCCGCCTCGGGATGGGGCTTGCCGATCACCGCGGCATCGGCAACCGCCGGATGCTCGAGCAGGAGCGCCTCGATCTCGGCCGGGGCGATGCCGAAGCCCTTGAACTTGATCATCTCCTTCTTGCGGTCACGGATGTAGAGATAGCCGCGCTCGTCGACGCACCCGATGTCCCCGCTGTAGTACCAGCCCTCGCGAAGCGCCGCCGCCGTCGCCTCGGGGGCCTTCCAGTAGCCCTGCATGATCTGCGGACCCCGGATGCAGATCTCGCCGATCTCGCCGGGCCCGAGCACGCGCTCGCCGGTCTCGATGTCGACCACCCGGTGCTGGGTATCGTGGGCCACGAGGCCGGCCGAGTCGACGACGTTGAGGCGCTCGTCGTGGACGGGGTTTATGTGCGTGAGCGGCGATGCCTCGGTCATGCCGTACCCCTGGAGCACCGGGACGCCGGTGAGCTGGCGGAAGCGCCGCGACAGCTCCGGCGCGACCGGCGCGGCTCCCACCATCGTCAGCCGCAGGCTCGACAGATCGTACTTCGCCAGATCCGGCCAGTTCGCGAGCATGAGGATGACCGGCGGCACGACGAAGAACAGCGTGACTCGATGGCGTTCCACGAGCTGCAGGCACTCGACCGGCTCGAAACGCTCCATCAGCACGCACGTCGCGCCCGAGTGGACCGCAGCGCCCATCAGCATCGTGCCGTAGATGTGATAGAAGGGCAGGAACAGCATCAGCCGATCGCTCTCGCGCAAGCGGATGCACGCGACGAACTGGATGTTGTTGGTGACGAGGTTCCGGTGGCTGATCATCACGCCCTTGGGGAGCCCCGTCGTCCCGCTCGAGTAGGGCAGCACCACGAGCTCGTCCTCGTGGATTTCGACCCGCGCCGGCGGCACCGGCGACTCATCCGCGATCAACTCGGCGAAGCTTCGCACCCTCGGCGCCGGTGACGGGCCGGACCCGATCGCGACGACGTGCCGGAGGTGCCGCGTGCGGGCACGCACCGCCTCCACGAGCGGCACCAGGTCCGCGTGCACGACGACGGCCACGGCCTCCGTGTCGTTGAGCTGGTATTCGACCTCGCGCTCGCGGTAGGACGGGTTCATCGGGCTCGCGACCGCGCCCACCCGGGCGATCGCATAGAACGCGATGATGTATTCCGGGCAATTGGTCGTCAGCAGACACACGCGGTCACCCTTACCCACTCCGAGCCTCGTGAGCGCGCGGGTGAACCTGTTCGTCAGCGCGTCCAGCTCACGGTAGGTGAGGCTCGCGTCGCGGAAGACGACCGCGACGTTCTCGGGGTGGCGCTCGGCCCCGTGCGACAGCAACCGGTCGTACGGCACGCGCGGATAGTCGAGGGGCGGGCGAAAGAACGCCGTGCTCACAGGGCCCGCGCTCGCTCGCGCAGCGTGTACTTCTGCACCTTCCCCGTCGAAGTGGTCGGCAGCATCTCGAATACGACGGTCTTGGGGACCGCGAAGTGCGGCAGGTTGTCGCGGCAGAAGCGGATCAGCTCCTCGGCCGTGGCGACCGCGTCCGGACGGAGCTGGACGAAGGCGCACGGCGTTTCGCCCCACTTCTCGTCGGGCCGGGCCACCACCGCCGACATGAGCACAGCGGGATGCCGGTTGAGCGCGATCTCGACCTCGATCGAGGAGATGTTCTCGCCGCCGGAGATGATGATGTCCTTGGCGCGGTCCTTGATCTCGATGTAGCCATCGGGGTGCTGAACGGCGAGATCACCGGTGTGGAACCAGCCGCCGTGGAGCGCCGCTTCGGTCGCCGCCCTGTCTTTCAAATAACCGAGCATCACGGTGTTGCCCCGCAGCATGACCTCGCCGATCGTGCGCCCGTCCGCCGGCACCGGCCGCAGCGTCTTGGGGTCGGCCACCATCTGGCCGTCGAGCGTCGGGTAGCGGACTCCCTGGCGCGCGATCTTCTCGGCCCGCTCGCCGATCTCGAGCGCCTCCCACGCCTCCTGCGGAGCGCAGAGGGTCGAAGGGCCGTGGACCTCGGTGAGCCCGTAGAGATGCGTGACGTTGAAGCCCATCTCGCTCATGGCGCGGATGACCTTGGCGGGCGGCGAGGAGCCTCCGGTCTGGATCTCGACCACGCGGCCGAAGCTCGTCCGCTGCTCGGGCGGCGTCTGGATCAGCAGCGTGAGCACCGTCGGCGCGCCACACATGTGGGTGACGCCGTGCCGCGCGATCAGCTGGAACACGAGCGGTGGGTCGACGCGGCGCAGGCACACGTGCGTGCCACCCATCGCCGTCACGGCCCAGGTGTAGCACCAGCCGTTACAGTGGAACATCGGAAGCGTCCAGAGGTAGACCGCGCGGGGCGGGAGCGGCCACATCATGATGTTGCCGACGGATTCGAGGAACGCCCCGCGATGGTGGTAGACGACGCCCTTGGGGTTGCCCGTGGTTCCCGACGTGTAGTTGAGCGCGATCGGAAGGCTCTCGTCGGCCGGCGGCGTCCACGCGAAATCCCCCGAGCCCGTCGCGAGGAACGCCTCGTACTCGGCCTCGCCGAGCCGCTCGCCGGGGCCTTGATAAAGCGGATCGTCCACCTCGATGACCAGGGGCTTCGTGCCGAGTCGCTCGAGCGCCGGCCCTACTGTCGCCGCATACTCGCGGTCAGTCAGGAGAACCTTCGCCTCGCCGTGCTCCAGGATATAGGCGATCGTGCGCGCGTCGAGCCGCGTGTTGATGGTGTTGAGCACGGCGCCGATCATGGGCACGCCGAAGTGGGCGTCGAGCATCGCCGGCACGTTCGGCAGGACGGCCGACACGGTGTCGCCCGGCCCGATGCCGCGCCGGACGAGTGCCGACGCGAGCCGCCGCGCCCGCGCGTCGAAGTCGCGGTAGGTGATGCGGCGGTCCCCGTGGATGACCGCGACTCGTTCCGGATGGATCTCGGCGGTGCGCGGCAGGAACCCCAGAGGGGTCAGCGGCGCGAAGTTCGCGGGAGCTCGACCGAGGCCCTGCTGGAAGATGTTGCCGTCCGTGTTCGCCATGGCGGTCCCCTCCGATGCCAGGAGACCTTATCGCGGCCTCCGGCGTCGAGCAAGCGGCCGGCGGCGGTGCGCCGCGTCGAGGGCTACAACACGCGCATCACTCCGAGCGGGTGAAGGTCGCCTTGAGCTCCTTGCTCGGGACGGCGTCGCGCATCCAGGTGAACCCGCCCCGGTCCTTCATCTCCCGCGCGCCTCTGAGGAAGGCGGCAAGCGCGAGGCGCGACAGTGATCCGCCGACGCTGATGCGCTTGACTCCGACCCCCGCCAGCTCGGCGGCCGTGATCGACGGATCGGCGGCGCTCATCACGACGTTGACCGGCCTCGTCACGGCCGAGACCACGGCGCGGATCATGGTGAGGTCTCTCACGCCCGGCGCGTAGAGCACGTCCGCCCCGGCTTTCTCGAAGGCCTGCAGCCGCCGGATGGTGTCGTCGAGATCGTGCCGGCCGTGCAGGAGATTCTCCGCTCGCGCTGTCAGCATGAACGGGATCGGCAACGACCGCGCCACCTCGACCGCCGCGTGGACCCGCTCGACCGCGAGCGCGAAGTCGTAGATCGGGTTCGCCGGGTCACCGGTCGCGTCCTCGATCGAGCCGCCCACGACCCCTGTGTTCGCGGCCAGCCGGATCATCTCGGCGGCGGCGCGGGGCTCGTGCGCGTAGCCGTTCTCCAGATCAGCATTGACCGGCAAATCCGTCGCCTCCGCAATCATGCGACAGTTCTCGAGGACCTCGCTCCGGCTCACCACGCCCGCGCCATCGGGGCGCCCCAGACTGTTCGCCAGGCCGAGGCTCGTCGTCGCCAGAGCTTCGAAGCCGAGCGCGGCCAGGAGCTTGGCGGTGCCGGCGTCCCAGGGATTCGGAATGATGAAGGCGCCCGGACGCTCATGCAGAGTGCGAAAGGCCGCCGCTTTCGAAGCTTGTGTACCCATGTCGTCCCTCCTGGCGCCTACAGCCGTGGCGCGACCTGCTCAACCGCCTGAGCCGATGTGATTACGGGCACCACCTCGAAATCCACGAGATCACTCCATCGGGTAATCCATTGATCGAGGAGATGACGACTCGGGTGCGAGCCTCCCCTGATCCCGAAACCGCCGATACACCGGTACCGGGTCACGATTCTTGAAGCGTTCGATGATCATATAGAGCATCGCGTTCCTTTTCTTCTCAGCGGATGAGGCCGGCGCGCCGAGGCAGGAAGAGGGTCAGCTCCGGCAAGAGGATGAGAAGCAAGAGGCCGACCAAGAGCGAGAGCAGATACGGCCAGTACACCCGGAAGTGGCGGCCGACCGAGACGTTGGCGAAGCGCAGCGCCATGAGCAGACCGACGCCGATCGGGGGCAGGAACAGACCGATGCCGACCGCGGCGGTGAGCACGGTGGCGAAGTGGACGGGGTGGATGCCGATCTGCTTGGAGATGGGGAACACGACGGGGATGAGCACGACGGCGGCCGGGAGACCCTCCAGCACCATGCCGAAGAGCATGACGAGCACCGACACGGCCACGAGGAAGAGCCACGGCGTGGGATAGAGCGGCAGCAACACCTCGCCGAGCAAGGCCGGCACTCCCAGCATGCCCATCAGGAACTGATAGATGCTGGCCACGGCGAGCAGGAAGATCACGGCCGCGGTGAGGAGCGCGGTCTCGTGGAGCAGCGTCACCATCTCCCGCACGGTCACGTTCCGGTAGTACAGGGCGGCGGCGGCCACCGCGTAGGCGGCCACCAGGGCGCCGGCCTCGGTGGCCGTGAAGACCCCGAAATAGAACCCGAGAACGATCACCACCGGGACCACGAGCGGCACCAGCGACGCGCGCGCCGCCGCAGTCAGGCTCGCCCAGGTCGGAAGCTCGTCCTTGGGCCAGCCGAGCCGGTGGGCCTGGAAGAAGATGACGATCATCAGACAGACGGCGGTGACGGCGGCGGGAATGAAGCCGCCGAGGAAGATGGCCACGACCGACGTGTCCA
>QHSV01000188.1 GCA_003221655.1 Candidatus Rokuibacteriota bacterium | reverse complement strand
GTTCACCGGAGCGGGCCGCATCGCGGCGCCGTGGACATCAAAGGGGCCGGCGGCCTCCAGCTGGTCGGCGCCGGCCGTCTCTACAATCTGGCGCTCTCGCTCGGCGAGACGAACACGATCGATCGGATCCGCGCCGCCGCCGGCCGCGACATCTTCAAGGACGCGGAGGCGCGCGAGATCAGCGATGCGTTCCAGCACCTCATGCGGCTCCGGCTTGTCCATCAGCTGGAACAGATCGCGCGCGGAGAGGCGCCCGACAACTACATCACGCCCAGCCACCTGTCGCGCGCCGATGCCCTCCTGATGCGCGACGCCATGAAGACGGTCTCCCGGGTGCAGGCCGAAGTCCGTGAGCGCTACGCCACGGACTTCGTCGCCACCTAGCGAGTGCGCCTGCCGTGAGCCTGTTTTCGCCCCTGTGGCGTCGCCGCCCGGCGCGCGACGGCCGGAGCCTCGAGTCACTCTTGACCGAAGGGTTCGTGGCCGTCGACCTCGAGACGACCGGACTCGATCCCAGGCGTGACGACATCATCGAGAGCGCCGCGGTGCCGTTTGTCGATGGCCGGCCGCAACATACCTACGTCACCCGTGTCGACCCCGGGCGCCCGATCCCGCCGGAATCGAGTCGCATCCACGGAATCACCGACGACATGGTGGTCCATGCGACGACGATCGGCGAGGCGTTGGTGAAGCTCGAGGCTGTGTGCGGCCGTCGCGTCCTCGTTGGTCACGGGATCGCCTTCGATCTCGCCATGCTCGCGCGGGCGCGCCGCGCGCACCGCCTGCCGCCCGTCGTCAACCCCACGCTCGACATCATGCGACTGGCCGCCGCGCTCCATCCTGACTGGAAGCGGTTTGGCTTCGACGACGTTGCCAGCCGGATGGGAATCGGGATCCTCGGACGACATTCGGCGGAGGGTGATGCCGTGGCGGCTGGAGAACTGCTGCTCGCCCTGATTCCGGAAATCCGTGATCGGGGAATTCGCACCGTTGGTGATCTGGTCTGGCTCCAGGGGGCGGTCGGTCAGGGCAACTGAAGGGCACTGAGAGGTCTGGGTGAGTCTGCCCCCGCTGGTGGGCAAAATGTTCCCACGGTGCCGACAAAAATGACAAGCCCAAAGGGCATTTCGCCCAGCCAGGGCTGTCCCGCGACGAGTCAACTCGGTATGTTCCCTGGTGAATTGATCCCTGGGCTCCTGCGTCTCATGTCCGGCACAGCGGTTGCACCGGTGACAGGCCCAAGTACCGAGGGAGGGCTCAGGGAGGCCTAGACAATGGAAACCATCCGAGAGCGGTTGGAGGAAGATCTCAGAACGGCAGTCGGCCGGCTCCGCCAGATGGGCGGCGCGGTCACGGTCGAGGAAATGCCCGGAGCGATCGGAGATAACTCGCCGTTCGCCGACGAAGTCGATGAGATCCAGGCGAACGAGCGCCGCGAGATCGGCTTCGCGACCCGTGAGCTCCTGGTGGGCCGGGTGAACCGGCTGTCAGCAGCGCTCGATCGGCTCAACGACGGTGAATACGGAACGTGTGTGGAGTGTGAGGAGCCCATTTCGCCCGCCCGCCTCCAGGCGCTGCCGGAGGTTCAGACCTGCGTGCAGTGCCAGGACCGGCTCGAGCGCCTTGGGCGCCAATTCGACCAGGACGAAGACGAGGCCGAGACGGCCAGCGACGACGAGTAACTGAGCTCAGGAGCGGCTGTCCAGCGGGGCCGGAAGAAGATTCCGGCCCCGCTTTTTGTGTAGGCTAGGCCCGTGCGGACCCCGATCATCGATCTCCTGCGTCCCGGCATTCACGGGCTGTGCCGCGCATACTTTGGCCTCGAGCTGGAGGGCCTCGCCAACATTCCCGTCAGCGGGCCCGTGATCATCACCCCGAATCATCAGACTTACGCCGATCCGGCGCTCGTGTCGCTCCCGGTCCGCCGGCGCGTCTACTACATGGCCTGGAGCCGACTGTTCGAGATCCCGCTGTTCAGCTGGTTGATCCGGCGGCTGCGGGCATTTCCCGTCCGCATCGAGTCGGCCGATCCGGCCTCCACGCGCGAGGCCGTCCGCCTGCTGCAGGCAGGCCACGTCGTCATGATCTTTCCCGAGGGCGAGCGGACCCACACCGGGAGGGTCGAGCGTTTCAAGCCCGGCGCCTTCCGCCTCGCGACCTCGCTCCGGGTGCCGGTGCTGCCGGTGACGATCGCGGGCGGACACGCGTCGTGGCCGCCCGGGCGGGTCTTTCCGCGCCCCGGCCGGATCACGATCAGCTATCACCCGGTCCTCGAGCCCGACCCGTCCCTCGATCCGCGGCGGGCGGCCGGCGAGCTGGCCGACCGCGCCCGCGCCGTCATCGTCGGCGCGCTGGGCGATGCCGCGACGGCGCCCGGGCGCTAGCCTCACGCGCGGCGCTCCTCGACGCCATACCCCGACTCGACGAGGCGCTGCTTCACGGCGTCGATCTGCTCACGGCCCGCGGTCTCGAGCGTCAGCTCGACCTGGCTTTCGCCGATGGCGCCGGAGAGCACGAGCACGACGGTGCGGCCCTCGAGCCCCAGCTTCCGGTTCAGGAGCGCGGCGAGCGGGGCCGCGCCGGCGCCCTCGACGACGGTTTTCTCGATCTCGAGCAGGAGCAGGATCGCGTTGGCCAGCTCCTCTTCCGTCGCGGTCACCACGTCGTCGACGTACCGCGAGGCCAGCGCGTGCGTGAGCTCGCCGACCTGACGAACCGAGATGCCGTCGGCGATCGTCGACGCCGGCGGGAGCGTGACGCGTGTTCTCGCCGCGAGGGCCCGCTGCATCGACGGCAGCGCCTCGGCCTGGACGCCGATCACGCGCACCTGCGGACGGACGGACTTGATCGCGAGCGCGGCGCCGGCGATGAGCCCGCCGCCGCCGATCGGAATCACGACGGCGTCCATGTCGGGGCGCTGCTCGAGGAGCTCGAGGCCGAGCGTGCCTTGACCCGCAATGACCCGCGCGTCGTCGAAGGGGTGCACGAACGTGAGAGCGCGCTCGGTCGCGATCTCCCGCGCCCGGCCGTACGCTTCGTCGTAGTTGGCCCCCGCGAGGATGACCTCGGCGCCGTGTCGCCGGGAGGACGTCACCTTGATGAGCGGCGCCCACTCCGGCATCACGATGACAGCGCCGATCCCGAGCCGCGCCGCGTGGAATGCGACCGCAAGGCCGTGGTTACCGGCGCTGGCGGCCGCGACGCCGCTCGCCCGCTCGGCGGGGTCGAGCTGCAGGAGCAGGTTGGCGGCGCCGCGCTCCTTGAACGAGCCGGTCATCTGGAGGTTCTCGAGCTTGACGAAGCAGCGCACGCCGCTGATCTCGGAAAGCGTCTGTGAGTAGGGGCAGGGCGTCTCGTAGATCGCGCCCTTCAGCCGCTGACGCGCGGCCTCGATCTCGGCCGGCCCGAGCATGCCTTTCAGAACGGCGTCCGCGGCTCGGCGAGCGCGGGAGACATGATGGTGACGGGCATCAGCGGTGTCGAGCAGGCGTACCCCGTGCGGCCGCGCCAGTCGAGCAGGATGAGCCCACCGTGGCCCCGGCCCTCCTCCACGAGGAGATCGACGGCGATCTTGGCGGCGTACTCCGGGTCGGCGGCGTCCTTGAGGAAGTAGAGCGCCCGGTGCCCGAGCACGACGCGAATGATGGCCTCGCCGTCGCCGGTGCACGACACACCGCCGATCGAGCTTTCGGCGTACGTGCCGCAACCGATCAGCGCGCTGTCGCCGACACGTCCCGGGAGCTTGCCGATGGTGCCCCCGGTCGACGTCGCGGCCGCGATGGTGCCGCTCCGGTCGAGGGCGACAGCGCCCACCGTGCCGCCGAGGGTGGCGCTCCTCGGGGCCACCTCGGCGTGGCGACGCTGTTGGCGGTCCGTGACGAGCGACGCGGTGTCGCATTCGGGAACTCCCACCGAGCGGGCGAACGCGAGGGCACCGTCGCCCACGAGCAGGACGTGGCGACGCGCCTCGAGGAGGCGGCGCGCGAGCGTGATCGGATTCGCGATGCGAGGGACGGCCGCGACGGCGCCGCACTGGAGGTGATCGCCTTCCATGATCGATGCGTCCATTTCGACCGTGCCGTCGCGGGTGAGAACCGAGCCGCGACCCGCGTTGAAGCGCGGGTGGTCCTCGAGCGTGCGCACCGCGCTTTCCACGGCGTCCAGCGCCGCGCCGCCCGCCGAGAGGACGCGCCAGCCGGCCACGGTGGCGGCACGCACGCCCTGCCGAAGCTCGTCACGGCCGTCGGACGGATCCGCGCCGGCGCCGCCGTGAACGATGATCGTGGGCACGCGCGTCGCCGGGGCCCGGTCAGCGGGTGGCGGCATGGCCTCCACCGTGTCACAATCCCGCCGGATTGCAAGACCCTCGGTCGCTCTCGCGCCTGAACGCCGCCATCGTCAGCTGTCAGCGATGTCCCCGCCTCGTCACACATCGCGAGGCGGTCGCGGCCGCGCCACCACGACGCTATCGTGATCAGCGCTACTGGGCCCGGCCGCTACCCGGCTTCGGCGATCCGCGCCCGCGGCTCCTGCTGGTGGGCCTGGCCCCGGCGGCCCACGGTGGCAACCGCACGGGACGGATGTTCACGGGTGACAGGAGCGGCGACTGGCTCTTCGATGCACTGCACCACGCGGGGTTCGCCAGCCAGCCGAGCTCGGAACGGCGGGGGGACGGTCTCACGCTGCGGGACGCGTACATCACGGCCGCGATCCGCTGCGCGCCGCCTGCGAACAAGCCGACGCCGACGGAGATCGCCTGTTGCGAGCCTTACCTGCTTGCCGAGCTCCGGCTCCTCACCCGTGTGCGCGTCGTCGTCGGACTCGGGCGCATCGGCTGGCAGGCGTACCTGAAAGCGCGACGCGCGCTCGGAGCGCCTCCGCGGCGGCCGGCGCCGAAGTTCGGGCACGGCGCGCTGGTGAGATTTGACGATGGGGTGACGCTGATCGCCTCGTATCATCCGAGCCAGCAAAACACCTTCACGGGCAAGCTGACTCGGCCGATGCTGCGGGCGATCTTCCTGACGGCGCGCCGCCTGCTGCGCGACGACAGAGGCGACCGACGCTAGAGTCCCCGTGCTTCAGTCGACAAGATCGGTCGGGAGGCGCGGACGCTCGGCGACGGTAAGCGTGAGCTCGCGACGCTGACCGTCGCGGAGGATCGTGAGACGGACGCGCTGGCCGGGTCGTAGCGTCTTCACCTTCGCGAGATAGTCCTGGTGCGTCCGGACGGAGGTGCCCTCGATCGCGGTCAGGATATCGCCCCCGACGAGGTACTCCTCGCCCTGCACGACGACCGACATGGTGCCGCCGCGGACGCCCGCGCGCTCGGCGGGACTGCCGTCGTACACGATCTCGATGAGGTAGCCCGGCGCGAGCGGCAGCCGGAAGAGCGACGGGACGTGGGTGTCGATCTCACGGCCGTGAAGCCCGAGCCATGGGCGCGTGACCCGGCCCGTCTCGCGCAGGTCGCGAAGGACCGCTTTGGCGGCGTTGATCGGCAGCGCGAAGCCGATCGAGTTCGCCTCCTCCGAGATGAAGGTATTGATGCCCACGACGGCGCCGCACCGGTCGACCAGCGGGCCGCCCGAGTTCCCCGGGTTGATCGGCGCATCGGTCTGGATCATCGGCTGCTCGGCAAGGCCCGGCAGGATGCGGTTGAGCCCGCTCACGATGCCGCGGGTCATCGTTTGCTCGAGGCCCATCGGATTGCCGATCGCGACGACCTCGTCGCCCACGTGCAGCGCCGACGAATCCCCGAGCCGCGCGGCGGGGAGCGGCGACGTGGCCTCGAGCCGCAGCAGGGCGAGGTCGGTGACCGTGTCCATTCCGAGCACGCGGGCCGGCGTCTTCGTCCCCGAGTCGAGCGTGACCGACAGGGAGGCCGCCCCGTCGATGACGTGGGCGTTGGTGAGGACCTGGCCGTCGCGCTCGATGACGACGCCCGATCCGACCACGGTTTCGAACCGACGCTGCGGCTTCGCCTTGTTGATCTTGATCGCCTGGATCGACACGACAGTCGGCGACACACGCTCGAAGAGCGTCGCGAGCGACTCGGTACAGGGCTGGGCGAGGGCGAGCTGCGGGATCGCGATCACGAGGAGCAGGGCGAGCACGCGCATCACACGGGATGATACAACGGTCGGCTGCGCGGCGGGCGGTATAATCGACCCGTGCGCACGGTCGTCGTCTTCCTGTTGGTCGTCTCGCTTCTCGCGCCGTCCGCGGCGCCCGCCGCCGATCGCGTCGTCGCCACCACGCTCGACAACGGGCTTCGTGTCCTCCTGCTCGAGGATCACCGCAGCCCGATCGTGTCCTTCCAGGTGTGGTACCGGGTCGGCTCGCGCAACGAACAGCGTGGCGCGACCGGCATCGCCCATTTCCTCGAGCACATGATGTTCAAGGGCACGCCGACCCGCGGTCCGAAACAGTTCGCGCGGCTCGTCGAAGAGAACGGCGGCCAGGACAACGCGTTCACCTCGCAGGACGTGACCTCGTACTTCGTCGATATCGCGGCCGACAAGCTCGACCTCGTGATCGAGCTCGAAGCGGACCGGATGCAGAACCTGCTGCTCGCCGCCAAGCAGATCGCCTCGGAGCGCGAGGTCGTCATCGAGGAGCGGCGGACCCGCACCGAGGACGACCCGGGCGGGTTCCTCAGCGAGGAGGTCAGCTCGATCGCCTTCAAGGCGCACCCCTATGGCTATCCGATCATCGGCTGGATGGAGGACATCAAGCGGATCACGCCGGCGGAGATCCGCGCTTTCTACCGGACGTACTACATCCCGAACAACGCAATGGTCGTGGCGGTCGGGGCGTTCCAGGCTCCGGCCGCGCTCGAGAAGATCCGCCGGAGCTTCGGACGGATCCCGCGCGGCCGGACTCCGGCGCCGGTGCTCGCCGTCGAGCCGCCCCAGAACGGCGAGCGACGCGTGACGGTCAGGAAGGAGGCGGAGCTCCCCATCGTCTACCTCGGCTGGCACGTGCCGAACCAGCGCTCGGACGACGCCCCGGCCCTCGAGGTCCTGTCGACGATTCTTTCGGGCGGCCGCGCGTCGCGGCTCTATCGCGACCTCGTCTACCAGCGCCAGCTCGCGCTCGAGGCGGGGGGCGACTACTCGTACTTCTCGATCGACCCGAACCTCTTCTGGTTCTGGGCGACGCCGATGCCGGGCCAGACGCCGGAGACACTCGAGGCGGAGCTCTCCAAGCACATGGAGCGGCTCAAGGCCGAGCCCGTCACCGACGAGGAGCTGGCGCGCGCCAAGAATCAGATCGAGTCCGCCTTCGTCTTCCAGGAAGACTCCGTCCACCGGCGCGCGGCGCTTCTCGCTCGCTTCGAGCTCATCGGCGGCTACGCGCTCAAGGATTCCTTCATCACGAAGATCCGTGCGGTCACGGTCGCTGACCTCACGCGAGTGGCGGGCGTCTGGTTCGCGCCGGAGCGCAAGAGCGTCGGTGTGCTGTTGCCGAAGCCCCGATGATCACCCGTGCTGATCGGTGTCGAGCTGCCGTGCGAGCCGTCATCGTTCTGCTGGGCATGGTCGTGCCTGGCCCCGCCGCTGCTGGGGCGCCGCTCGCCCACCGGGAGGTCCTGCCGAACGGCATCGTCCTGCTCGTGGCCGAGCGGCCCGCGGTGCCGATCGTGGCGGTGCGCGTCCTCACGCGGGCGGGTGCCGTCTTCGACCCCGACGATCGGGCCGGGGTCGCCAACCTCACGGGTGCCCTGCTCACGCGGGGCACTGCGAAGCGCACGGGACCGGAGCTCGATTCAGCCATCGAATTCGTCGGGGGCAGTCTCGAGGCTGCGGCCGGCCGCGACAGCCTCACCGTCGCGCTGTCCGTGCAAAAGAAGGACCTCGCGCTCGGACTGGATCTCGTGTCGGAAGTCGTCCTGTCACCGACCTTCCCTCCGGCGGAAGTGACGCGCAAGGTGTCCGAGATCCAGGCGGCCATCAGGCGCTCCGAGGAGGACCCGGGCACCGTGGCGTCCCGCGTGCTGGCCCGGCTGGTCTACCCGGGCCATCCGTACGGCGTACCGGTCGAGGGAACCCGCGAATCGGTCGCCCGGCTCACGCGAGACGACGTCGTGAAGTTCTACGCACAGCAGGTGCGACCCGACACCACCGTCGTGGCAGTCGTCGGGGCGGTCACGGTGAACGAGGCGCGTCGCGAGATCACGGCGCGGCTCGGCGCGTGGGCCCGTCCGTTCGGCGCGCCCCAGTCGATTACGCCGGTGACCGCCCTGGCATCTCCGCGCGAGGAGACCGTCAAGCGCGAGCTGACGCAGTCGACGATCATGTTCGGCCGGCTGGCCATTCGGCAGACGGACCCGGACTACTTTCCGCTGTCTGTCGCGTCTTACGTGCTCGGCGGCGGCTCGGCGTCGCGTCTCTACGCCCGCGTCCGGGACGAAGCGGGGCTCGCGTACGCCGTCTACAGCTGGCTCTCGACCGCGCGGTACGGGGCAGCGTTCGCCGTGACTGCCCAGACTCGCACGGCCGAGGCGCCCAAGGTGGTGGTCATGGTCCGCGAGGAGCTCGCCCGGATGACCCGCGGGGCGGTCGCCGAGCGCGAGCTCGCTCTCGCCAAGCAGTACCTGGTCGGGAGCTTTCCGTTCCGACTCGACACGTCCGGTAAGGTGGCCGACTTCCTCGTCGCGGTCGAGGACCAGGGACTGGGGCTCGACTACGCCGATCGCTACAAGGAACGGATCGCGCGGGTCACCGCGCGCGACGTCCAGCGAGTCGCGGCCAAGTACTTTCCCCCAGCGACCTTCAACCGTGTCACCGTCGGCGAGATCAAGTGAGCGCCCTCGCGGTCGCCTCGCTCCTCGCCCTGCTCCTGGCCAGTCCTCGGGTGGTGGTCGCCGCATCGTTCACGCTGGGCCGGGAGGAGCGAAGCGACGCCGTCCGAGTGGGCGCCCGCTCGGTCACATCAGAATCGTTCGATGCCGAGTGGCGCGTGGCGGGCTCCTCGGGCGACAGCGTCACCGTGATGACGCCGTTCCATCGGCTCGTCGTCGCGGCCCGGCACGCCGCCTTCAAGAACGAGCGGTTGAAGGACGATGAGCCGGAGAAGCTTCTGCGTAATCAGCAGGACCGGCTGGTGATCTGGGCGCAGCTGCGCGGTCCCCGGGAGGACTTCGCGCGCTTCTACGCGCCGCGCATCCTCCTGGGCGACCGGGCAATCGAGCCGGCCTTCGTCCAGAACGAGCGCACCGCCCTGCGCACGGACGGCGGAGTGTATCTCGCGCGCTGCGTCTACCGGTTCCCGACCAAGGACATGACGGAGACGGCGCGCCTGCTCCTCGTCATCCGCGACGCGGATGGCCGGGACGTCAGCCGCTTCACGATCGACCTCGCGTCGATGCGGTGACGGCGGGCGCGTCGCCGGGTTGCGGCCGAGCATGCGGGCGCACGGCTGGGCGGGCCTGGGCATCGTGGGTGTCGCAGAGATACTCCTCGCGGCGCGTGACCCGACAGTCGCCGGATGGTTCACGCCGATCGTCTGGACAGGCTACGTCCTCTTCGTCGACGCGCTGGCGGCCCGTTTCACCGGTCGCTCCTACCTCACGACCGACCGCGCCGAAGGCGTCCTCGTGGCGCTCGCGTCCCTCGGCTGCTGGTGGCTCTTCGAGCTCTACAATGCACCCCGGTTCTGGCGCGGCGGCGCGGACGCGGCAGGTCTCTGGTGGCGGTACCACGGCCTCGAACCGAATCTCTTCCTTCGACGCGTCGGCTACGACTGGTCCTTCGCGACGATCTTTCCCGCGCTATTTCTCACGGCGGCCGCTCTGCGCGCTACGGTGTTCAGCGACGCCCGCGTTGGCCCCTGGCGTCCGTCGCCGCGAGCGTTTCGTCTCGCCGTCGTCACGGGGGCGGTGAGCGTCACCCTCCCGCTCGCCGTCGTGTCGGCGTGGCTCGTTCCGCTCGTCTGGGTAGGCTGGGCGCTTCTGCTCGAGCCCCTGAACTGCCGTCGCGGCCGGCCGTCGTGGCTCGCCGACATCGCCATCGGGGACGCATCGCGCCTGCTGGCGCTCCTCGCCAGCGGCGCGATCTGTGGCGTGCTCTGGGAGTTCTGGAACTATTGGGCGGCGACGCGATGGACGTACGCTGTCCCGTACCTCGGCGGCATCAAGATTTTCGAGATGCCGGTGCTCGGCTACCTCGGCTTCCCGCCGTTCGCGCTCGAGTCCTACGCCATGTACCACTGGCTCCGTGGGAGCCTCGGCCGAGGTCCGGGCGCCCCGATGCTATAATCCGCCCGCATCGAGCCGAAACCTCACGGAGGGTGACCTGATGAAAGCGATCCGCGTCAACACGCCCGGCGGTCCTGACGTCATGCGTTATGAGGAAGTGCCCGAACCCACGCCCAAGGCCGGCGAGGCCACGGTGAAGGTCGACGCCGCCGGCATCAATTACATCGACGTCTACCAGCGCTCAGGCCAGTACAAGCTCGCGCTGCCGCTGACGCTGGGTCTGGAGGCCGGTGGCACCGTCACGGCAATCGGCTCGAACGTGACCGAGGTGAAAGTCGGCGACAAGGTCGCCTATACGGGCGTGCCGGGCGCGTACGCGCAGTATGCCGTCGTACCGTCCGCGCGCCTGGTGAGCCTGCCGACCGGCCTCAGCACCCGTCAGGGCGCGGCGGCGATGCTGCAGGGCTTGACGGCGCACTATCTCGCCTGCTCGACCTATCCGCTCAAGAGCGGGGACACCTGTCTTGTGCACGCGGCGGCCGGTGGCGTCGGGTTGCTCCTCTGCCAGATCGCGAAGATGCGGGGTGCCCGCGTCATCGGTACGGTCTCCACCGAGGACAAGGCGAAGCTCGCGCGCGAGGCGGGCGCCTCGGACGTCATTCTCTACATGAAGCAGGACTTCGAGGCCGAGGTGAAGCGGCTCACCGACGGCAAGGGCCTCCAGGTCGTGTACGACTCGGTCGGCCAGACGACGTTCGACAAGGGGTTCAACTGCCTGGCGCCGCGGGGGATGATGGCGCTCTACGGTCAGTCGAGCGGCCCCATCGGCCCCTTCGACCTGCAGACGCTCAACGCCAAGGGTTCGCTCTTTCTGACGCGCCCGAGCCTCAACCATCACATCATCACGCGCGCCGAGCTCCTCCAGCGATCGGGCGAACTGCTCGGCTGGATCCGGGACGGCAAGCTCAAGTTGCGCACGGAGTTCGAGTTCCCGCTCAAGGACGCGTCGGAAGCGCACCGGGCGCTCGAGGGGCGGAAGACGACGGGGAAGGTACTCCTCATTCCGTGAACATCGCGCAGCACCTGGAGGTCTCCGCGCGCCATCACGCGAACCGGCCGGCGTTGATCGCGGGCGAGCGCCGGTGGACCTACCGTGAGCTGGACGAGGCGGCGTCGACGCTCGCCGGCGGCTTCGCCGCCCTCGGCCTCAAGCCCGGGGAGCGACTTGGCCTGCACCTGCCGAACTGGCCCGAGTTCGTTCTGGCCTACTATGCCGCGCAGAAAATCGGGCTGGTCCCGCTCTCGCTCAACGTGACGTACAAGGCGGAGGAGCTCGAGTACATCCTCTGCGACGCCGAGGCCTCGGCCGTGATCACCGCGGCCCCCGCCGCGGCGAACCTTCCGGCGCGCGGGCGCGTTCCCTCCATGCGCCACCTGCTGGAGGCGAAGGACCTGGCGTCGCTTTCGGGCCGACCGGTGAGAGCGCTCGATCTCGACCGGGACGAGACGGCGGCGATCCTCTACACGTCGGCGACGACCGGGCGTCCCAAGGGCGTCATGCTCACGCACGGCAACATCGTCTCGAACGCCCACGCCACGGTCCACCATCTGCGCATGACGCCCCAGGACCGCGGCCTCTGCGCCCTGCCGATGTTTCACTGCTTCGGCCAGAATTTCATCCTGAACGCGCTCGTCACCGCCGGCGGCGCGCTCGTGCTCCAGGAGCGCTTCGTGGTCAAGGAGTTCGTAGAGGCCCTGGGACGTCAGCGCATCACGCTCCTCTATGCCGTCCCGACGATGTACATCCTCTTTCTGTCCATGGAAGAACCGCTCGACCTCTCATCGATCCGGCTCTGTTTCTCGGCGGCGGCGACGCTGCCCGTGGACGTCGAGCGGCGCTGGTCCGAGCGCTACGGGCACCGGGTCACCCAGGGCTATGGGCTGACGGAATGCTCGCCCTTCGCGTCGTGGAACCACGACGTGGACATCCGGCCGGGCTCGGTCGGCACGCCGATCGAGAACGTCGAGATGAAGATTGTGGACGAGCAGGGGCGGCAGGTGTCGGACGGAGCGCTCGGCGAGATCCTGATCAAAGGCCCCAACGTCATGAAGGGCTATTTCGGCAACCGGCAAGCGACGGCCGAAACGATCCGGGACGGCTGGCTCCACTCCGGCGATATCGGCTATCGCGACGCCGACGGCTACTACTTTCTCGTAGACCGCGTGAAAGATATGATCAACGTGTCCGGATTCAAGGTGTTCCCGCGCGAGGTCGAGGAGATCCTCTTCCGCCACGAGGCCGTCAAGGAAGCGGCGGTCATCGGGGTGCCCGACCCCTTGCGGGGCGAGGCGGTGAAAGCGTTCGTCGTGCTCCAGGAGTCAAAACGTGTCACGGCCGAGGCGCTCCAGACGCTCTGCCGGGACGCGATCGCGTCGTACAAGGTGCCGGAAACGATCGAGTTCATCAGCGCGTTACCGAAGAACCCGACGGGCAAGATCCTGAAAAAAGAACTCCGGCAACGGGCCGCGCTAGAATAAGGCCCTGGAGGTCACCATGCGACCAAGAGCTCTTCTGCTCATAGTAGGACTTTCGCTCGCCTCGCTCCTGCTGCTCGACAACGCGACCGTGTGGGCGCGCGCCGGGAGCGGTGGAAGCCGCGGCTCCCGCTCATACTCGTCGCCGACCACACCGTCCAGTTCGTCGAGCCCCTCACAGGCGACGACCCCGCCGCCCTCTTCGTCCCCGCAGCCCATGCAGCGGCCAGGCATGTTCGGCGGCCTCATGGGAGGCCTCGCCGGCTTCGCCCTGGGCGGGCTCTTGGGTTCCATGCTGTTCGGAGGCATGGGCGAGGGTTTCGGCAGTGGTCTCGGACTCCTCGAGCTCCTGCTGATCGGTGGTGCGGTTTTCTTTCTGTTCCGGATGCTCCGTGGCCGCCAGGCGGCTCGGCCCGAGCCGGCCTATGCTGGTGCCGGTGGCGCCAGCTCGTACAGCTCAGGGGGACAGAGCTGGTCGGCGGGAGGCGGCGGTGCGACGCTGGAGGCGACGCCGAGCGAAACGGATCTCGATCGCGGGATCGGACACATCCGTGGGATGGACGCGAGTTTCGATCCGATCGGATTCGCCGACTGGGCGAAGGGAACGTTCATCGACGTCCAGGCCGGGATCGTCAAGCGGGACCTGAGCGGAGTGCAGGACCGGCTCACGCCGCAGGAGTTCGCCCGTCTGCAGGCGCAGTGCGATCAGCTCCGCGGCGCGCGCCGGACCAACCGGATCGAACGAGTCCGAATCGGGCGCTGCGAGTTGACCGAGGCGTGGCAGGAGAGCGGCCAGGACTGGGCAACGGTGTACTTCACCGTCTCGATGGTCGACTACACGGTCGACGACGCAACCGGCGCGGTGGTGGAGGGATCGACGACCCCGGTGGACATCGAGGAGTATTGGACCTTCACGCGTCCGGTCGGCCCGAAGCCCTGGCGGCTGTCGGCGATCCAGACCGCGTAATCGCTCTGGAGGTGCGCGTTGAAGCGCGCCTTGAAGTGGGTCGTCGGGATCGGGGCGGTCGTCGTCCTGCTGCTGGTCGTAGCGGCGATCGCGCTCCCCCGGCTCGTCGACACGCCGCGCGTCCAGGCGATGATCGCCGGCAGCGCCACGCAGGCGATTGGGCGGCCGGTGAAGTTCGAGTCGCTGTCCGTCGCGCTGTTCCCGCTGCCGGCGGTCGAGCTGCATAAGCTCGAGGTCGCCGAAGACCCAGAGTTCGGCACCGCACCGTTCCTCGCGCTCGAGACCGGTCGGATCTATCTCAAGCTTCGCTCGCTTCTCAGCGGCCGCGTCGAGTTCGGCGCCATCACGCTCGAGCGGCCGCGCATCGCACTCATCCGGAGCGCGGACGGTCGTCTGAACGTCGCGAGTCTCGCGCCGCCGTCCGAGTCCCGGAACGCGTCGCGGCCGGGACGGAGCGGCGGCGGCACGGGCGGCGCAGCGGCCGCGGTCGTGTCTCAAGTGAAGATCGACAGGGGTGTCATCACGTACGTCGTACGCGGGAAAGGGGCGGCGCCAACTCCGTACCGCGTCGAAGAACTCGACCTCACGCTGACCGGTCAAGGGACCCAGCTCAACTTCAAAGGCGCGCTCCGCGTGAAGCCGGGTGATCTGGCCGTCAAGCTCGCCGAAGGGATGGTGGCGCTCAACGGCGCCAAGGCGATACTCGATGCGCCTGTCCGGGCCCGGGTGAGCATCGAGGGAAAGGACATCGAGCAGCTCGTCGGTGCCGCCGCCGGCCCGACCCCGGCGATCGCCGGACCGATCAAGGGGGACCTTGCCCTCGGCGGGACACTGGGGACGCCCAGGGTCTCGGGGAACGTGGAGCTGGCGAGTCCGAAGGTGACCCAGACGAACGCCGCGTGTCCGGAACCCAAGCGACGCACTCTCTCGCTCGGCCCGCTGAAGCTGGCGGGCGCGTCGTGGGACGGTCGGTTTCAGAGCCGCCCCACCACGACGTCCATCGGTGGCGGAACGATCAGCACCAACCTGACCGCGACGCTCGACCGCGGCGTGCACGTGCAGCTCGGCGACCTGGCCATCAGAGCGCTGCCGGTCGAGAAGATCCTGGTCGACTTTATCTGCCAGGGCTACGCGGTGGCCGGACCGCTCGACCTCACCGGCGCGTTGTCCGCGAGCGCGACGGACCTGTTGAACACGCTCGGGGGCTCGGGTCAGCTCCGGCTCGGACCCGGCAAGGTGGTCGGGCCTCAGGCGCTCGCACTCATCGGCACGCTCACGCAGATCGCCGGCGCGGTATCATCGACGCTCGCGGCCGATGTGCCGACGGCGCTCACGTCATCGCCCACCGACTTCGACTCCATCACCGGCACCTACCAGATCACGAACGGAGTCGTCACCACGCGCGATCTCCTGTACTCGAGCCGGGCCATGAAAGTCGGCGTGGCCGGCGACTATGGTCTCGCCACCGGGCGCATGAACCTCGACCTGCGCGTGAACTACGGGCGCGGTGAGTTGCGGGCCAAACTCAGCGGGAACGCCGCGTCGCCGTCGATCAGGGTAGACCCGGCCTCGGTCGGCGGCGCCGTCAGCCGGGAGAAGATCGAGGGCGGGATCCAGGATCTCCTGAAGCGATTCGGTCGCTAGACCACCCCTTCAGCGAGTCGCGGTGAAACGCCCACCGCCGAGCTTTCCGTCCTCCACCAGCCGTACGAAGAAGGCGTGAAGCTGATCGTATTCCAGGTATCGCTGTTCGCCCAACCGGGCGACCCCGTCCGCGCGGAGGGCGCGGTGTAGCTCGAGCCGCTTTCTCACGATCGGTCGCCACTCCGTTGACGTGTCCTCCGCCTCGACCGCCGTGAAGCCGGTCCGACCGAGCAGGGCGCAATAGCGGTCAAGCGTCTGGAGCGTCGTGGCGGCCATCCACTCCCAGAGCCGCGCCCGCTCCCGCTCGCCGAGGCTCGGGTAGGCGATCCAGTCGCTGAAGGCGATCCGTCCGCCTCGAGCCAGCACGCGGTGGCACTCGGCCAGCACCACCCGCTTGTCGGCAACGTGCAACAGCGCCTCCTGGCTCAGGCAGGCGTCGAAGGTGCCTCCCTCGAAGGGGAGGGCGGTCGCGTCCCCGCGGACGACCCTCACCCCGGTCGCGTGGACAAGACGGTTGAGCCGGGCAGCCCCGGCCGCACGGCCTGCGTGGAGCTCGAGCGCGACGACGGTCGAGCCGCGGCGACTCGCGAGGAACCGGGCGGGCCCGCCGAGGCCCGCGCAGACGTCCAGGACCCGGCTCGTGGCACCGACCCCGGCCCGACGCGCCAGGATGTCCACGGCGGCGAGGCCCCCGTAGTGGTCCTGGTCGAACTCGAAGAGGTCGTCGGCGGTCAGAGGCCCCGACCGACCGAGCCCGGGCCGGGCGAGGGCCGCCAGCACCCGCGCCTCGCTGATCGGATGGTGGTCGTAGAACTTGCTCACGCGCGCGGAGGTGCCTTGAAGCATCAGCGGACGTATGATAAAAGCAAACCGGTTTCACCACACCTTCGACGAGGGAAGCCCATGGGAAGCGGAAGCCGAGGCGGTCTCGAGGACATCGTCGTATCGACGTCGGACATCTGTTTCATCGACGGGCGTGAAGGCCGGCTCGTCTACCGTGGCTACGACGTCAACGACCTCGTCGAGCATTCGTCCTTCGAGGAAGTGATCTTCCTGCTGTGGCACGGCGGGCTCCCGAGCAAGAAGGAGCTCGTCGCGCACACGAAGGCCCTGAGCGCCACCGCGAACCGGCACCTGCCGCCGGGACTCGTCTCGCTCTTGAAGGCGCTGCCGAAGAAGACGACCCCGATGGAGGTCCTGCGCACCGGGGTGTCGGCGCTTTCGGCCTACGATCCGGACGCCGCCGACAACTCCAAGGACGCCA
>QHSV01000521.1 GCA_003221655.1 Candidatus Rokuibacteriota bacterium | reverse complement strand
ATCATTGGCGTCACCTTCCGCACGCGCACCCCCGAGGAGTCGCTCGTGTGCAGCGAGCGGTTCAGCGCCCACCTGCTCGACGCCGTCGTAAAGGGCGCGCTCAAGCCCGTGCTCGACCGCACGTTCCCATTCGACCGGCTCACCGACGCGCACAAGTACATGCTGAGCGACGCGCAGACCGGCAAGATCGTGCTCTTGGTGGACAGCGCCGCGGGATGAGCCCCCCGGAGGCCGCGGCAGCGCCCGCGGTCGCCACGAAGTTCGGCGCGCTGTACCACCGCGACTACCGCCGCTACTTCCTCCTCGCGCTGCTCGGCATGACGGCCGAGAGCGTCGAGCACGTGACCAGTTACTGGGTCATCTTCGAGTCGTTCCACTCGCCGACGCTCGGTGGCTTCGCCGTCATCAGCCACTGGGTGCCGTACCTGATCTTTTCCGTCTACGCGGGCGCCCTCGCCGATCGGTTCGACTGCCGCCGGCTCATCCAGGTCTCCCAGGGGCTGTTGATGCTCGCGTCGCTCGCCTGGGGCGCGCTGTTCCTGACGGGAACGCTGCGCGCCTGGCACGCGGCCGCGCTCCTGATGGTCCACGGCATGGCCGGCGTCATCGCGTCGCCGCCGATCCAGCTCATCGTCCACGACATCGTCGGCGGCGAGTACCTGCCGAGCGCGATCCGCCTCAATGCGATCAGCCGCTATTTCTCCATGCTGGTCGGGCCCGCCGTCGGGGGCGGTCTCATGCTCGCTCTGGGTCCGGGCGTGGCGCTCCTCGTCAACGTGCTCCTGTATCTGCCGCTCACCCTCTATCTCTTCCGTATGCCGTACACGGGGCATCGGGGCGAGGGCGGCGCGCCGCGGCAGGCGGCGCGCTTCAGCTTCACGGAGGCCCGCCAGATCCTGGCCGAAGTCCGCTCCGAGCCACGGATCATCCGGATGATCGTGCTGGCCGGCGCGACGTCGTTCTTCGTCGGTAGCGCTTTCCAGGCGCAGATGCCGGAGTACGCGCACCATCACGGCTCCGAGGAGGCCGACGTCTGGTACAGCGTGCTGTTCGGCGCCAACGCGGCCGGCGCCGTGATCGGCGCGGTCATTCTGGAGAGCGTCGCGGTCTTCCAGGGAGGCGCGCGAGCGGCGATCGTGTGTGCGGCGATCTGGGGAGTGGTGATGGCGATCTTCCCGCTCGCCCAGGGCTACGCGGCGGCGGTGACGCTCCTGGTGCTGGCCGGTATCTTCAACATCGCCTTCACGTCGATGGCGCAGGCGCTGGTCCAGCTGCTGGCGCCGCCCGGGCTCCGCGGGCGCGTCGTGGGGCTCTTCAACACCTCGATGCTCGGACTCCGCGCGGGCAGTGGCGTGACGGTCGGCGTTCTGGGCGCCGTGATCGGCGTCGAGCTCTCGCTGGCGCTGAGCGCCGCCGCGGTCGTGCTAGTCGCCCTCGGCCTGCTGGCCGTGGACGTTCGTCGCCGTCAGTAGGGCACGTCGATGAGGCGCTCGCGCGCCGAGCGCATGTCCGCCTCGAGCAGCTCTCGGAGCGCCCGGGCCACGGGGCCGGGCTTGCCGGCGCCGATCGGCCGCTGGTCCCACTCGACCACCGGCGCCACCTTGATCGAGCTGCCGATCAGCATCATCTCCCGGGCCGCGCGGGCCTCGGCCACGGGGATGTCGCACACCTGGACCCCCGTGATGAGATTCCGCGTCTGCAGCGAGGCGGCCAGCTCCAGCAAGCGCAGCGACGTGCACCCGGACAGGATGTGGTCGAACTTCGGGTGCTTCAGCATCCCGTCCGCGCCGACGAACGCCACGTTCATGTTGGAGCTCTCGCCCACGTTGCCGGCCTCGTCGATGAAGACACCGTTGTCGACTGGCGTGAGGCCGAGACTCCCGGGACCCGCCGAGGCCCAGTAACGGATCGAGCCGTCCCGCCGCCCGCTCGCGGCCGTGGTCCGCACGATGATGTCCCGCATCTCTTCTCGCGCGGGAAGCTTGAGCTTCGAGTTCCGGGCGGAGCGGACGAACCGGTCGAGATGAGCCTCCAGGTCGTAGATCTTCCCCGCCTCGATCGCCGCCGTGTCGAAGATGCCGTGCCCGCGGTGCACCATGTGGTCGTCGAACGGGACGACCATGAGCGCGGGATCGGTCACGATCCCATCGAGCTGGCTCGAGTAGAACGCAGAGAACTTGACCGGCTGCCGCGTTCGAAGCGCCCGGAGCCGCGCGAGTACCTCGTCAGCCGTCAGGGTCTGCAAAGCGGTCGTCACTGGCATGCGAACCTCCTCTCGACCGGGCGCATTCTGCGCCACGGCATCCCCGCCACGCCCTCCAATGTAGCATTCCCCTTCCGACGCTGTCCGAGCGCGGGCTTTGCCCGCGTAGAGTGCGAGAGATTTTTGTCCGGGTCGGCGCCGTAGTCGATCGGGGTTGCCGGGGCCGACGATGACATCCCGCTTACTCTATCCCCTCACCTCTGACGCGCCCTTCAGAAAGGGCACCGCCAGCTCGACGAACAGCTCCGGCGTCTCCACCACCATGAAGTGTCCCGAGCTCGCTTCGACGTACTTGGCGCCGGGAATCGACGTGGCGACCTTGGCCACCATGTCAGGGGTCCGAATGCCGTCCTGGGTGCAGCCGATCACCAGTGTCGGCGCGGTGATCCGCGCCAGGTCCGGACTCAGATCGAACTCCGGGTTCGTCGACATCCGCAGTATCGCCGCCATCGCCTCCGGGTCGTTGCCCAGCCAGCGGCGGCGAAAGCGCTCGAAACGGGCGCGGTCGAGCGCTCGCATGCTCTCCGGATACGAGGCGTTCAGGCTGGTCCGCTCGACCGCTCGAACGCCGCCACGCTCGGTGTCCTCGATGCGCTTCTGGGCGACGACCCGATCGGCGTTGGCCCACGTCGCCGGGCTGGCGGCGACGATCCGCGCAACGCGTGTCCGGTGGCGTCCCGCGAACGCGAGCGCGATCGCGGCGCCCATCGCGCATCCGGCCAGGTGCACCGGTCCGGAAATCTGGAGCGCGTCGAGCAGAGCCGCGAGGTCGGCCACGATGCCGTCCATCGTGATCACACGCGTCTTCTCGGAGAGCCCGAAGCCCCGCTGGTCGTAGCGCAGGACCCGGAACTGCCGCCGGAAGGCCGCGTGCGCCTCATCCCAGCTCTCGATGCAGCCGCCGACCTCGTGGATCAGCACGACGGTCTCGGGGCCGCGGCCGCTCAAGTCGTAGCGCAGGCTCGCGCCGTTCGCCTCGATCCAATCCATGGTCGTCGCCCTCACGCCTTGTAGGCCGGAATCTGTCGATGAAACATCGCGAAGATCTGCTCCCAGTCGCGCGCCGCCCCGTGCGGGTCGAAGATGTCGCGGTTGGGCAACGCGTAGCCGTGCTGGGCGCCCGTG
>QHSV01000520.1 GCA_003221655.1 Candidatus Rokuibacteriota bacterium | reverse complement strand
GCATCGATGTTGCCGCGCTCCAGGGCCGCCACCATCTCCGGCGCCTCCACATTGACCACCGTGTAGTCCGCCGCGTTGAGCTTGAGCTTGTCGAGCATGGCCAGCCAGAACACCTCGCCGCCGGAGCCGCGGGCCACGCCGACCTTCTTGCCTTTCAGCTGATCTAGGTTGTCGATATTGCGGCCCACCACGGCGATCCAGCGCACGAGGCGCGTGGCCTGGGCCACGACCACCACGTTGGGGTCCAGGTTGTGGTTGCTGACCCCGGCGATCTCGGAGCCGAAGGCCGATTCGATCTGGCCGTTGATGAGAAAGGACACCATGGCCGAGCCGGACGGCCCCGTGTTGATTCGCACGTCCAGCCCGTGCTTCTTGAACAGCCCCTCTTGCTGGGCCACGTAGTAGGCGGAGAACACCGGATCCACGCCGGTCGCGATGGTCATCTTGGTCTGCGCCCACGCAGCACCGCTCCACACCAGCACGCTCAGGACGAGCAGCGCCCCACGTGTCAGCATCACGGCTCCCCTCCTCGATACGACGTGACGTTGCATGCGCGCGAGATCGGGCCCCGCGCCGACGCCGGACGACTCGTTACGTCGCCGGCGAATATTTCCCCGCGAACGTGTAGATGCTCCAGCGGAACATGCGGTCGACGGCGAACCCGAGCAGCCCCAGGGTGACCAGGGACACGAAGATCTCGTCCACCAGCATGAACAACCGTCCATCCCAAAGCATCTTGCCCAGGCCGTCGTTGGCGGCGATCAGCTCTGCCGCCACGATGGTGGTGAAGGAATTGCCCATCGCCAGGCGCATCCCGGTGAGGATGTAGGGAACGGTCGCCGGCAACGCCACATGAAAGAAGATCTGCGCCCGCGTCGCCCCCAGGGATTGCGCCGCCCGGATCTTGTTGGGAGCGATGGCCGACACGCCCGCCGCCGTGTTCAGAATGACGATGAAGATCGTCGTGTAGATGATGAGGAAGATCTTGGCGCCTTCGCCGATCCCGAACCAGATCACCGCCACGGTGATCATGGCCACCGACGGTATGAACCGCAGGAACTCCGTGTAGGGCTCCAGCAGCTTTCGGACCGGCCAGAACGAACCCATGGCCAACCCGATGGGAATGCCCAACAGGGAGCCGGCAATGAACCCGGCCAAGATGCGCTGCATGCTGGCGGCAAGGTGCTCCAACAACACGCCATTGCGCACCAGCAACAGGCCCTTGCTGAACACAACCGTCGGCGGCGGGAACAGCACGGAGCTGACCACGTAGCGCGATGCCAGCTGCCAGATCAGAAACAGGCTGACAAACCCCAGCGCGTAGCCTCCGTACACGCTCCACAGGCGTCGCACGGCGCCCCCGGGGCCCGGGATTGACAGGCTCCCGCCCGCGTTGGTTTCCCTGGCCGTTGGATTTTCCATGGAGGGCATTGGCTATTCCGCGCGGGCTATGGCTTTGGCGACTTCATCGCGGATCATCTCGTAGACCTGCTTGTAGTATTGCAGGAACACATCGTCCGTTCGGCTGCGCGCCCCGTTCAGCGCGACCTCAACCACGCCCTTCACCTGCGATCGGGGCCCAGCGCGCATCACGCCAATGCGTTTGCCCAGCGTGACGGCCTCGTCGATGTCGTGGGTAATGAAGAGAACGGTCGTGCGCGTGGTTTGCCAAATGTTGGCCAGTTCTTCCTGCATCAGCGAACGGGTCTGTGCGTCCAGCGCGGCGAAGGGCTCATCCATGAGGAGCATTTTCGGTTCGTTCGCCAGCACCCGTGCGATCTGGATGCGCTGCTTCATTCCGCCGGAAAGCTCGGCAGGATACTTCTTGGGGCCTCAAAGCCCGCGAGCATCTTGAGCACGGTCGTCTTGCCGCACCCGCTGGGGCCGAGCAGGCAGAAGAACTCCCCGGCCTCGATCTCGACACTGAAGTGCTCCACCGCCCCATACTCGACGCCCTGCAGCGACCGGTAGGTTTTCTCCACATTGTGGAACGACACCAGCGGCATAGCATCTGCCCTCGCCGGGTCCGCGCGCCGTGCGCCCAGACGTCGACCCTTCATTCGAGAATGATCCGGACGATCCGCGCCCGGGGGCTCAGCCTAGCAAGCCCCACTCGCGCGGACAACCGCTAAAGCCCGCCCGCTGGGGCCTTCGGCCGGCCAAGCACGCACAGCCACGCCTGCCTACGCCTCTGCTAGACTCGGCCCCGATCGCGCGGAGGCTCGCCGGTGGCCCAATTCTTGAGCAGTGTGCCCGAGCTGATGGACGCGGGACTTCGCGGCTCCCGACTGCCGCGCGGGCGCGCGCTGGCGCTGCGCCTCGCCGCCATCGTCGCGTTCCTGGTGCTCTGGAGTCTGCTCTCGGGCGCCGTCGTGGTGCTGAAGCTCTTCAACCCGATTTTCCTGCCCGGCCCCTGGCTCGTGCTCGGCAGCGTGCTCGACATGGCGGTACGAGGCCCGCTCTGGATCCACCTGGCGGCGACGCTCGAACGCGTCGCGATGGGCTTCGGCGCCGGCGCGGCCCTCGGCGTCGCGCTCGGCCTGGCGGCCGGGCATCTCACACCGGTCCGCAACGTGGTCGAGCCGCTCGTCGAGGTGCTCCGGCCGATCCCGCCGCTGGCGCTGCTGCCGATGTTCATCGTGTGGGTGGGGATCGGCGAGGCTTCTAAAATCGGGTTCATCACGTACGCGACGTTCTTTCCGATCTTCCTCACCACCGTCACCGGCGTGCGGCAGATCGACCCGCTCCTCGTGCGGGCCGCCGAGAGCCTCGGCGCGCGCGGCGTCGCGCTGTTCACGCGCGTGATCCTGCCGGCCGCGCTGCCGGATATCCTGACCGGGCTCCGGCTCGGCGTGGCGCTGGCGTTCTTCGTCATCGTCATCTCGGAGTTCATCGGCGCCGAGCACGGCCTCGGCTACCTCATCAACGATGGCCGCAACTTCTTCCTCGTGCCGCAGATGCTCGGCGCCGCCGTGGTGCTGGGGCTCCTCGGCTACGCGGGCAACGGGCTCGTGCGGCTGCTGGAGCGCCGGCTGACCCGCTGGCAGCATCCCGCGTGATGATGGCCCGCGGCCCCAAGATCCAGATCCAGCGCGTCGCCAAGTCCTTCGGCGCGCTGGGTCGCGCGATGCCAGCGTTGGGGGAGATCGACCTCGACGTGGCCGAGCGCGAGTTCGTGTGCCTCCTTGGTCCCTCGGGCTGCGGCAAGTCGACGCTGCTGAACATCGTCGCCGGATTCCTGGTACCCACGACCGGCACCGTCCGGGTCGACGGCCGGCCGGTGAGTGGGCCTGCGCCCGAGCGCGGCGTGGTGTTCCAGGAGTACGCTCTGTTCCCCTGGCTCACCGTCACCGGTAATGTGGAGTTCGGGCCGCTGCTCCAGTCCCGGCCAGCCGCCGAGCGGCGCCGGACCGTCGACCGCTATCTCGACCTGGTCGGCCTCAGCGCCCACGCGGACAAGTTTCCGGTCCAGCTGTCGGGTGGCATGAAGCAGCGCGTCGCCATCGCCCGGGCGCTCGCCAACAACCCCGCCGTCATCCTGATGGACGAGCCGTTCGGAGC
>QHSV01000187.1 GCA_003221655.1 Candidatus Rokuibacteriota bacterium | reverse complement strand
CAGCAGCTGAGGCCCCCGGCTTACGTTCCGGGCTCCCATCTGCGGCCCCACTTCTCGTCGAAGGTTACGTCCTCTACGGCCCGGCGGTTCGTCGGGCCGTAGCGATTTTGTGAAGAAGGGTAGCCCAGCGGGCACCTCGTGCAGATGCTCGGCCAGGTGTTTGGCGGCGGCATCGTTTCGCGCCATGGTCCTGGCTTCGGCCTCGTTCCTCGGGACTCCGTGGCCGGGTACCGGGGTGTTGCGGTAGCGCTCCTGGATCCAGCGCTTCGTCTCAGGGTCTTTGATGACGACGAAGCACCAGCGCTGCTGGTTGCCGCCGTTGGGCGCGCGGGTGCCGGCTTCCAGGACTTTTCGCACCAGCGCGTCGGGACTCGGATCGGGCCGGATGTAGCGCAGCGCCCGCTGCGTGTGCATCGCCTCGAAAAGGCCGAGCTCTTCAGCCATGCTCAGTCGAAGATGATGCCGCCGTCCACGTTGAAGGACTGGCCGGTGATGTTGCGGGCGCCGGGCGAAGCGAGGAAGACCGCCAGCGCCGCGATGTCTTCGGGTTCGTTCGGGCGCCCGAGCGGGATGGCGGCGTTGCGCCGGCGTTCCATCTCCTCGACCGTCGCCCCTTCGGCCGCCGCGCGCGTCCGCAAATTGGCGTCGGAGAGCGCGGTGAGCGTGGTGCCCGGGCAGATGGCGTTCACGTTGATGTTGTGCGGGGCGAGCTGGAGGGCCGCCATGCGCGTCATGCTGATGACGGCGCCCTTGCTGCCGGCATAGATCACGTTCGAGGCGCCGGCGAATCCCTTGCCCGCGATGGAGGCGATGTTCACGATGACACCGGTGCGTCGCGGAATCATCTCGCGCGCGACGCGCTGCAGGCAGAAGAACACTCCTTTGCCGTTGACCCGCATGATGCGATCCCAGTCCTCTTCGGTGAGATCCATGATGTAGGCGCGGCGGGTGACGCCGGCGTTGTTCACGAGGATATCGACCCGGCCGAACGTGTCCGAGGCCTGACGGGCCATCCCGTCGATGCTCTTGAGATCTCCGACGTCAGCACCGAGGGCCAGTCCTTTCCGCCCGAGCGCGCTAACGGCGTCGGCCGTCGCTTTGACGGCCCCCTGGTCGACGTCGACGGCGACCACGTGCGCCCCGGCACGCGCCAGCGCCAGGGCCGTCGCGCGGCCGATGCCGCGCGCAGCCCCGGTGACGATCGCAACTCGATCCGTGAGCGGCTGGCCGGCGTCGGCCATCGCTATGTCCCGGGCGGAGTCAGGAGCTCCGGGATCACCCACTTGGGCGGGCGGCCCGAGGCGACGCGCTGGATGTTGTCGAAGCCGTTGCGGAACCGGGCGGTCCAGTTCTCCCAGGTCGGCCCGGCCGAGTGCGGCGTGAGGGTGACGTTCTTCAGCGCGTAGAGCGGGTGATTCGGCTTCGCCGGCTCCTCGACCAGCACGTCGAGCCCGGCCGCCAGGATCTGCCCCTCCGTCAGCGCCTTGTGAAGCGCGGTCTCGTCCACGACCGGGCCGCGACAGGTGTTGACGAGGATGGCGCTCGTCTTCATCATCGCGAGCTCGCGCGCGCCGATGAGATTGCGCGTGCTGTCGTCCAGCGGCACGTGCAGGGTCACGATGTCCGAGGTGCGGAGGAGCTCGGTGAACAGGACGAAGCGCACGCCGAGGGCGTCTTCCTGGTCCTCGGTGAGCCGCGCGATGTCGTAGTACTGGATGTTCATGTCGAACGCGTGCGCGAGCCGGGCGACCTTCTTGCCGATGTTGCCGAGACCGACGATGCCGAGCGTCTTGCCGTGGAGCTCGAACACCCGCGAGTCGACATGGTTGCCTACGCGCCACTTGCCGGAGACCACATCGTTGTGGAACACGACCAGCCGCTTCAGGACCGCGAGCATCAGCATGATCGCGTGCTCGGAGACGGCGATCGCGTTGGCGCCGCCGTTGTTGGCCACCGCGACCTTGGCCTTCCGGGCGGACTCGATGTCCACGCGGTCGTAGCCGGCGCTGAGGAGCTGGACCAGCTTCAGCTTGGGCGCCGACCGGAAGAACTCGCCGCCGATCGGACGCCCGAGCCCCATGACATACTCCGCGTCCTTGACCGCGTCGTAAAACGCCGGGGTGTCCTGGTCGACCACCACGAGCTCGAAGCCGGGAGGCGTGAGCAATTTCGCGATGTCGAGGATCGCGTCGGGTTGTTTGGGAATGAAGACGATCTTGGTCGCCATGTCCGGCTCCTTTTGCCGTTTGGAAGAGGCGATTACGCCAGTGGAACGGTCGCCGTCACGCAGATCTGGTTGCCGAGAACGCGCGTCGTGTGGCCCTTGCCGGTCGTGTCCTCGACGAGTCGCGCGTCGCCCGGGCCGAAGACGTGCTTGGACCCGTCGCCCAGACCGATCTCGAGCTGTCCGGAGAGAATGATGACGAACTGGCGGCGCGGCGCGGGATGCCAGTCGATGAACTGGCCCACCGGCCACTCGCGGAACGTGATCTGATTCGCCGGAAGCCCCTTCAGCCAGTCGGGCTTGGCCTTGAGCTCGATCCTCTCGATGTTCGCTTGCTGGTCGGTACCCGCGTACAGCCGGAATGTGCCCATCGCCCCCCCCCGTTCTTCATAGGCCCGCATCGTCGTTGTCGGAACCGGAGGGGATGCTAGCATAGAGGCCGACCCATGACCGGCCGCATGCCGGGACCGACGTCCCACACGTTCTTCTCGCAGCGCCTGCGCCTTCACTACGTCGACTGGGGCAATCCGACGAAGGCGCCCCTGGTCTTCCTGCACGGCGGGCGCGACCACTGCCGGAACTGGGACTGGGCCGCCGCGGCGTTGCGGGACGACTGGCACATCATCGCGCCCGATCTCCGGGGGCACGGCGACAGCCAGTGGTCGACCGACGGCAGTTACACCCTGGCGGGCTACATCTACGACCTGGTCCAGCTCATCCATCAGCAGCACCTGGCTCCCGTGACGATCATCGCCCACTCGCTCGGCGGCCAGATCGCCCTGCGCTACGCCGGCATTTATCCGAAGACCGTGGCCCGGCTGGTGGCCATCGAGGGGCTCGGTCCGCCACCCGCATGGCTCGCGCAGGCTGCCTCGAAGACGATCGTCGAGCGCATGGAGGAGTGGATCGCCGAGCGCCGCAATCTCGCCGGACGACTGCCCCGTCGCTACGCCTCGATCGTGGACGCCTTCCGGCGCATGCAGGAGGAGAACCCGCTCCTCACGGCCGAGCAGGCCCGGCACCTCACCGTGCACGGCGCCAATCAGAACGAGGACGGGACGTACAGCTGGAAGTTCGACAACTACGTGCGCGCGTGGCCGCCCTACGACATGCGCGGCCGCGACATCCAGCTTCTCTGGTCGCGGATCGATTGCCCCACGCTCCTGATGTACGGCAAGGAGAGCCGGGCGGGCAATCCGGCCGAAGACGGCCGAGCCCGGCATTTCCGCCACGCCCAGGTGATCGGCGTCGAAGGCGCCGGCCACTGGCTCCATCACGACCGCCTCGACGACTTCCTGAAAATCGTCCGCAACTTCCTGACCACCGACGAGAAAGTGCGATAGACGCGAGGGTGCAGCCGAGGATTCATCATCCTCCAGTTTGACGTTGCGGCGAGGGCCCCGACGCAGGCATCCTCGGGGCCGTGCGGGTCACGGTGAGCGACATCAAGCACTGAGAGCTCGGGGCCCGACCGGCCCGAGAGAAAGGAAGGCACCCGTGCCACAGCGGCTCCAGGGGTTGGAGCGGTTGGCCGTCCTGATCCTGCGACTCTTCTTGGGCTTCGCCTTCATGATGCACGGATCTCAAAAGCTCCTGGGTGCGTTCGGCGGCGGCGGCGTTTCGGACGTCGCCGGCATGTTGGGAAGGCTCGGAATCGAGCCGAGCCATCTCTGGGCATGGGTCGTCTCGATTACCGAGTTCGTCGGCGGCGTCTGCCTCTTCTTCGGCTTCCTGACGCGCTTCTGGGCGGCGGGCCTGGTCATCGACATGGCCGTCGCGGTGGTCAAAGTGAACCTGGTCAACGGCTTCTTCGCCGTGAAAAACGGCATCGAGCTTCCGCTCACCTTCGGCGTGATCGCCCTGGTGATCGTGTTGACGGGGCCCGGCTCTATGTCGATGGACCGGGCCATCGGGATCGAAAAGCGCGCGACCTGAGCCGGCGAAAACCCAGCGTACCGCCGGTGGACCCACTGCTCGAAGCGAGGACGATTAGCCGGAGTTTCGGCATCGCCATCGTGATCAGCAGCCTTCCCAGCGCGGCGGCCGGCGTGCTCTTCGCCCTGAACTCCGGGTTCATCGATCCGAATATAGCCCTGGGGGTGGAACGAAGCCTCCTGCCACCCCTGATGGCCCTCATGGGCGGCACCGATCATCCGGATCATCGAGACCGTTTTCTTCCACTACCTGCGGCTGCCGGTTCCGTCTATGCTCTTCTTCGGGATCACCTTGCTCGCGGTGGCCCTGGTGATCCCGGAGGGACTGTTGAAGTCTCCGCGGATGAAGCGCCTGGCCCTGTTCAGGGCCCTGGCGTCGTAGGATGGGCGGGCACTCATACTGGAGGAGGGAGCGAACGATGGCGTCGAACGGTGATCGCTACAACGTCGGTGGTGTGCTCCTACCGCGGCCCTTCAAGATCCGGCGGCTGGGCCATTTCGGCTTCAACGCGGTCAAGATGGGCGAGTCGCGGGACTTCTACGGGGGGCTGCTCGGCTTCAAGCACTCGGACATCCTGGACTTCGGCAAGATGCCGTGGGCGCCCAAGGGCGCCGACCTCGGCGATACGCGCGGCTACTTCATGCGCTACGGAACGGACCATCACGCGTTCGTGCTCTTCAACAAGCGGGTGCTGGACCACCGGCCGGATCGGAAGTTCGCGCCGGAGGTGACCGTCAACCAGATCACCTGGCAGTGCGGCAGTCTCAAGGAGATCATGGACGCCCACACCTACTTTCAGAGCCACGGGATCCCCATCCAGCGCGTGGGACGCGACATGCCCGGCAGCAACTGGCACGTGTACGTGTACGATCCCGACGGCCACACCATCGAGCTCTACTACGGCATCGAGCAGATCGGCTGGAACCAGCTGAGCAAGCCCACCGAGATGTACTACCGCGGCTTCCGCGAGAAGCCGTCGCTGCCGCAGGTTTCCGAGATCGCCGAGGTGGCCGAGGCGCTCGACAAGGGCATCGACGTCCTCTCCGGCAACCGTACTCGCGAGGCCCTACCCGAGACCTACGAGGTGGAAGGCGTGCTGCTGCCGCGGCCGTTCAAGATCACCAAGATCGGTCCGGTGAGCCTCTTCGTGGCCGACGTGGCGCGTGCCGAGGCGTTCTATTGCGGTCACCTCGGCTTCGTGAAGAGCGAGGAAGCCACCTATCGCGGCTCGCGCTGCGTGTTCCTGCGCGCGGGCGCGGAACATCACAGCGTCGGGCTCTTCCCCAAAGAGCTCCGGCGCACGCTCGGCCTCTCCGAGCACACGAGCTGCATGTCGTTCGGCGTCGAGGTCGGGAGCTACACCCAGCTGCGCGAGGCCGTGGCCTTCTTGAAATCCCACGGGGTGACGTTCGTCGACTCGATACCGCCGGAGCTCCATCCCGGCATCGATTACGCGGCGTTCGCGCTGGACCCTGACGGCCACTGCATCCAGCTCTACTACTACATGGAGCAGGTCGGATGGGATGGGAAGGTTCGGCCCGCCGGTCAGCGGCGCGTCGTGCAGTCAGTGTGGCCGGAGGCCCTGGAGCCGCTCTCCGACACCTACGTCGATCAGGTGTTCCAGGGACCTCTCGGCTAGGAGGTGGAGAAATGAAGTTCGGATATTTTACGCTCACGGACAATCCGCCGGCCTACGGGCCGGGCCGGCGCGACCCCAACCGGTTTCTCCTGGAAGTCGTTGAAGAATGCGTCGAGGCCGAAGCGATGGGCTACCACAGCGCCTGGGTCCCGGAACACCACTTCGGTCGCTTCGGCGTGCTGCCCTCGCCCACCATGATGCTGACCCACATCGCCAACCGCACCAGGACGCTCAAGCTCGGGCCCGCCACGGTCGTGCTTCCCATCAACCACCCCCTGCGGATGGTGGAGGAGTTCAACCTGCTGGACCTCTTGAGCGACGGGCGCGCCGTGTTCTCGGCGGGGCGCGGCTACGACCAGGGTGAGTACACGCCGTTCGGCGCGTCGTTCGAGAACAGCCGCGCCGTGTTCGACGAGCAGATGGAATACATGATGGCGGCGTGGCGGCAGTCGCCCTTCGAGTTCCATGGCCGATACTACTCGACGCCCGAGCCCCTCACGATCGTCCCGAGGCCGGTGCAGCGGCCGCATCCCGAGGTGTACGTGGCGTGCTTCTCGAAGCCGTCGATCGAGCTGGCCGCTCGGCTGCGCGTCCACACCATCTTCGCCCCGTTCGCCGCTGCCATGCTGTTCGGCTCGGTCCAGGAGGCAGCGCGCGAGAGCAAGCGCATGGCCATGGAGGCCGGCCATCCGGACCCCAAGGTCATGTGCAGCTATTTCGTGTCCGTCGCTCACAGTCCATCCGAGGCCGATCGCGCGCGCGAGCGTCTGCTGCACTACCTTCACAGCATCCTGCCCGTGCTTCCGAGCGACCGGAGCACGGCCCCGCCCCACATCGCGTACTTCGTGGACATCGTCGAGCGGCTCAAAGCTATGAAGCCAAGCCAGCTGGGCGACCGGAGCATCGTCACCGGCGACGTCGAGCACTGCATCGAGGTGCTGAAGCGATGCGAGGAAGGCGGCCTCTCCGAGGTCATCCTGTACTTCAACTTCGGCGAGCTGAGCCATCGCGACACGCTCGCGGCGATGGAACGCTTTGCCAAGGAAGTCATGCCGCATTTCGCCGAAAAGAACGAACCCGTCGTCGCAGGGAGGGCGTCATGAATACCGGTGCGAGCCGTCCCGTCGCTCAGGTGGGCAGCGATCCGAAGCTGGTCGCGTTCAGCGAGGCCGCGCACCGCCACGCGCTGATGCCGGGCTGGGAATTCCAGGGCGGTATGGCCAACGCGCCGGTCCCGGCCGAGCAGGCCTACCGCTGGAGCTGGAGCGAGGTCCTCCGTCCGATGATGGTGAAGGCGTACGACGTCGTGGACCCGGTCAAGGCCGAGCGTCGCAACTTGATCATGGCCAATCCCGGCCTCAAGCGCGCCGCCACGACCGAGACTCTGATCGCGGCGATCCAGGGCGTGCTCCCGGGCGAGATCGCTCCGGCGCACCGCCACACCGCCGGGGCCCTCAGGTTCATGATCGAAGGGCGCGGCTCGGCCACGACCGTCGACGGCGAGCCCTGCTACATGGACCCGGCGAGCCTGATCCTCACGCCTCAGTGGTGCTGGCACGATCACGCCAACGAGACCGACCAACCCGTCATCTGGCTCGACGTCCTCGACGTGCCCTTCATCGTGGGGATCAACCAGTGGTTCTGGGAGCCGTTCCCCGCCGAGGTCCAGCCACGGTCGCGTCCTCGGGGCGGCAATCTCAAACGATTCGGCGCCGGCATCGTCCTGCCGGTCGGTCCGCGCGTCCATGGCGGCCCCTCGCCGCTCCTGGTCTACCCGTGGGATCGGGCCGAGTCGGCGCTCGCCGAGCTGGCCGAGCTCGACCCGAGCGATGGCGGCGTGATCGTCGAGTACAACAACCCCGTGACGGGCGGCCCGGTGCTTCCGACCATCGCCTGCTACGCCCACATGCTCCGGCCGGGCGGTTTGACTCGCGCGCGCCGGACGAACGCGAGCGCCATCGTTCACGTCGTCCGGGGTCGCGGCCGCACGATCGTCGGCGGTCAGAAGCTCGAGTGGGAGACCGGTGACTGCCTGGCCGTTCCGCACTGGACCTGGGTGCAGCACGAGAACCGGTCGGCCACCGAGCCCGCGTTCCTCTTCAGCTCGACCGACACGCCGATCCTCGAGGCGTTCGGCATCTATCGCG
>QHSV01000186.1 GCA_003221655.1 Candidatus Rokuibacteriota bacterium | reverse complement strand
GCCGAGCGCCGCAGGCTCACCTTCGCCAAAAGCACGTACAGCGCATAGGCCAGACCCGCAACGAGGGCCAGCAGCGCGCCGGCGAGGAATCGCGCCCGTGGAGCGGATGACCCCGACGGCGCGGCGACGAGCAGCGCGGTGCCGATCACGCCCAGGCCGAGCGCCACGCGAACGGGCCTCGTCAGGTGCTCGCCGAGCAGCCACGGGGCGAGCGCGGCGATTGCGAGCGGCGCCGAGCAGATCGCGACGAGGGCGACGATCGCGATCCCGCTGAGCGTAACGGCCGGGAAGTACGCCGCCTGGTAACCGGCCATGCACGCCCCCATCGCGACGCAGCGCCAGCGGTCGCCGGGCGCGACGGCAAACGACCCGGGGGTCATCGACGTCGCGAGGAGCAGCAGGATGGCAGCGAGCCAGAGCCGCGCGAGGCCGACCAGCAGCGGGCCGGCCGACGCGCGCTCGGCGAGCACCGTCATCACCGACCCGCTCGTCCCCCACAGGATCGCGGCGAGCGCGATGAGGATCAGTCCGCCGACGCTCCACGGAGCTTGACGCGCTCGGTGCACCCCGCGATCATAGCCCGGGCGCGGCATTGGCCTGCGGCGCGTCGAAGCGCCCGGGCCCACGCTGGACAGAAGGAGGTCTGGTCATGAAGATCGGATTTATCGGGATCGGCGCCATGGGTCAGCCGATGCTGGCGAACCTCGTGAAGAAGGGGCACAGCGTCGTCGCGTACGACCTGGCCGAGGCGGCCCTCGTCGGCGCCGTGAGGGTCGGCGCCGCCCGGACGGGCTCAGCGGCCGCGGCCGCGCGTGACAGTGAACTGGTGATCACCGTGCTCCCCTCGTCGTCGCATGTTGAGTCGGCCTACCTCGCCGCCGGCGGCGTGCTGGAGGGCCTCGCCGCCGGCCGCCTCTGCATCGACATGTCTACGATCGATCCGAGCGTGTCGCGCCGGGTCGCGGAGGCAGTCGTCCGGCGCGGCGCGCGCTTCATCGACGCGCCGGTATCGGGCGGCGTGCCCCGTGCGGTCGACGGAACGCTCGCGATCATGGTCGGCGGTGACGCGCGCGACTTCGAGGAGGCGCACCCCGTGCTGTCGGCGATGGGTGCCAACATCATCCACGTCGGGCCGGTGGGGTCGGGTGAAGTCGCCAAGCTCTGCAACAACCTGATCGCGGGTGTCGCCGCCGTGGCGGTGAGCGAGGCGTTCAGGATCGCCGAGGGGTTCGGCGTCGACCCGAAGGTCCTGACCGACGTCATCTCGAAATCGTCGGGCAACACCTGGGTCATGGAGCACATGCATCCGGTGCCCGGGCTCGTGGGGAAGGCGCCCTCGAGCCGCGACTACGCCCCGGGCTTCACCACGGACCTGATGGCGAAGGACCTCGGGCTGGCCGTCAACGCCGCCCGCGAGCTGCGCGTGCCGGTCGTCGTGGCGCCGGCGGCGCAGCAGGCGCTCCGGCTCGCGTCGTCCCACGGCCTCGGGCGGAAGGATTTCTCGTCGGTTTATATGTTCCTCAGAGCATCAAGCCGCGAAGCGCCGGTTTGATATACTGCCGACCGCTGTCCCGAGCGTGAACGGCTGAGGAGGCCCGCCGTGGCGACGTATGTCATGCTGAGCACGCTGTCCGAATCGGGGCGCAAGGTCCTCCGCGGGAGGCCCGGCTGGATCCGCAAGGTGAACGCAGACGTGCAGCGCATGGGCGCACGCGTCGTCGCCCAGTACGCGGTGCTGGGCCCCTACGACTTCGTCACGATCATGGAGGCGCCGGACAATGCCACCATCTCGCGTGTGTCGGTCGAGCTGGGCGCGCGCGGCGGTGTCGCGGGGATGACGATGGCCGCGATCCCCCTCGACGAGTTCATCGGTCGGCTGGAGCGCAGCCGCGCCCACAAACGTCACGAAAGGAAGAAGCGGTGAGCGTTCTCAGGATCCACCCGGAGAAGTGCACCGGCTGCCTCCGCTGTGAGCTGGCCTGCTCGTACATGCAGACCGGTGATTTCCAGCCCGCGAAATCCGTGATCCGCGTCTCTCCGTTCGAGGGACACACCTCCTACGCGCCCTATACCTGCACGCAGTGCGCGGAAGGGTGGTGCATGACGGCTTGCCCGGTGGGCGCGATCACGATCAACGCCGTGGGAGCCAAGGACGTCCTGGACGACCGGTGCGTCGGTTGCAAGCTCTGCACGATCGCCTGTCCCTACGGGACGATGTTCTACGATCCGGCGACGCGCAAGGCCTTCAAGTGCAATCTCTGCGGCGGCGCCCCGGCGTGCGCCGAGGCGTGCCCGACGGCCGCCATCACCTATGAGGACGTGACGACCGGGGACTGGCTCGGCGACTTCGCCCGCGAGCGCACCGAACGCGTCCTCGCAGGGGTGCGGTGATGGCCGCTCGACACCTGATCATCGGCGGCGGCACCGCCGGGATGAACGCGATCCGTACCATCCGTGAAGAGGAGTCCGAGCGGTCGACGATCACGCTGGTGAGCGCGGAGCGGCCGTACTCGCGGATGGTCCTGCCGTACTACCTCGACCGGTCGATCGCCGAATCGCACGTCTTCACCGCGACCGGGAAGGTGCTTGCCGACTGGGGGGTGACGACCCACCTGGGCAAGCGCGCGACCGCGCTCGACACGAAGGCGAACGTGTGCACCCTCGAGGACGGCACGACCGTCGAGTACGACGACTGTCTGATCGCGACGGGCTCGTCGGCAGTCCGGGCGCCGGTTCCGGGCGCCGACGGACCCGGCGTCCATTCCTTCTGGACCCTGGACCAGGCCCGCGGGGTCGTCGCGCAGATTCAGCCGGGCCGCCACGTGGTGATGGTCGGGGCGGGCTTCATCGCGTTCACCATCCTCAACTCCATCCTGGCGCTCGGCGCCAAGCTGACGATCGTCGAAGTGGCCCCGCGTATCCTGCCGCGGATGATCGACGACACCGGCGCCCAGCTCGTCGAGGCGTGGCTCAAGCAGCACGGCGTGGCGATCCGCACCGGCGCCAAGCTCACCCGGATCGACGACGTGAAGGGCCGGCAGCGCCTCAAGCTCGCCGCGGGCGGCGACCTGGTGGCCGACGTCGTGATCATGGCGACGGGCATTCGGACGAACCTCGATTGGCTCAAGGGCGCGGGTGTGACGATCAAACAGGGCATCGTCGTGGACGACCACCTGCGCTCGAGCGTCCCGAACGTCTACGCGGCCGGTGACGTGGCCGAGGGCCGCGACCTGATCTCGCAGGCGAACGCGGTGCACGCGATCGAGCCCACCGCGCAGGAGCACGGCCGCGTCGCCGGCGCCAACATGGCCGGCAAGGACATTCGCTACCGCGGCAGCCTCATCATCAACATCGTCGAGGTCTGCCACCTCGACGTCGCGTCGTTCGGCGCGTGGGACGACGCCCAGGCCGAAGCGGCCAGCGGCGTCAAGGCCGACCGGCCCGCGTACCGCAAGCTCCTCTGGCGGGGCGACCGGCTGACGGGCGCGATCATCCTCGGACCGTCGAGCGACATCTGGACGACCAACGACGTTGGGATGCTGAAGGGACTCGTGCAGTCCGGCGTCTCGCTCGGGCGCTGGAAGGCGCACTTGAAAAAGAGTCCGTTCGACATCAAGCCGGCGTTCATTGCGACGAAGACCACGAGCGCGCTGCTTCCCGAAACCATCCTGGGGCGCCCCTCGAAGGCGCCCGGGGAGACCCCGGTGGCCGTATGACTCCAGCGAGTGTGACCGCGCCGAAGCAACCCAGGACGAAAGCATCGATGACCGCGCGCCCCGGCGGTTTCGCCGGCAACCTGTTGCGCGTGGACCTCACGCGCCGCACCTGCCGGGCCGAGCCGTGGGCCCCCGAGACGATGCGCGAGCTGCTCGGCGGCGTCGGGCTCGGCGCGATGATCCTCTACCGCGAGACGGCGACGAAGGGCGGCAAGGGCAACGTCGCCTGGGACCATCCCGACAACCGGCTCGTGCTGGGCACGGGCCCGCTCGCGGGCCTGCCCGTGTGGGGCACGGGCGGCCTCACCGTCTGCACCATCGGACCCGGCACCAATGGCCCGACCTCGACCCAGGCCAACGGATTCTTCGGGACGAATCTGAAGTACTGCGGCTACGACGCGATCATCATCCATGGGCAGGCGAAGGACTGGGTCTATCTCTACATCAACGACGACGTGGTGGAGCTGCGCGACGCCCGGGCGCTGATGGGTCTGGACACGTGGGACACTCAGGGGGCACTCTACCAGGAGACAGGGCTCGCCGGCCATCAGCTCTCGGTTTATTCGATCGGCCCCGCCGGAGAGAACCTCGTGCGCTTCGCCGCCATCCAGGGCGACTACGGCCACGTCGCGTCCAAGAACGGTTGCGGCGCTGTCATGGGTAAGAAGCGGCTCAAGGCGGTCGCGATCGTCAAAGGGACGAAGGCTCTCCACGCCGCCGATCCGCGTGGCGTGGTCCAGGCGGCCGACGAGATGGCCCACGATCTCCGCACGGATCCGTCGGCGCGCTCGCTCTATGAGTACGGAACGCTGCCGGGCGTCGTGAATCTCTCGAAGATGGGCGCCCTGCCGATCAAGAACTACACGACCAACTTGACGTCGAACGTCGCCGGCGCCGACCTGAGCGCGTGGGAAGCGCCGAAGCTCCGAGAGAACTTCGACCACCGCGGCCACCAGTGCAACGCCTGCGGTATGCACCACTGCCACATGTCGGTCATCAAGCAAGGCGACCGGAAGGGGGCGATCGTCGACGAGCCCGAGTATGAAGGCTGGTCCGGGTGCGGATGGGCGATCGGCTCGGCGGACCGCGACGGCGTCGCGTGGCTCAACACCGAATGTGACCGCGCGTGCGTCGACGTCAACGAGTGGGGCTGGCTGTGCGGCTGGGTCATGGAGTGCCAGGAGAAGGGCTACATCACCCGGGAGCAGCTCGGTTTCGAGCTCAAGTGGGGCGACGTCAAGGGCGCCCACCGCCTCCTCCAGATGGTCAGCCGCCGGGAGGGGCTGGGGAACGTCCTCGCCGAGGGCGTCAAGCGCGCCGCCGAAAAGCTCGGCGGCCCCGCGAAGGAGTGCGCCATCTACATCGAGAAGGGCGCGACGCCGCGCGGCCACGATCACCGCGCGCGGTGGGAGGAGATGCTCGACACCTGCACCTCGTCCACCGCGACGATGGAGACGGGGAACCCCGTGCATCCGACGGAGATCGGCCAGCCTGCGCGCGTCAATCCATTCGACGGCGAACAGGTGGCCAAGTACGTCGCCGGGCTGCGCGGGCGACGGAGCTTCGAGGACTCGCTCGGTATCTGTATCTTCACGTCGCGGACGCGACTCGAGTATCTCTGCCGGGCTCTCTCGGCGGCGACGGGCTGGGCCTTCACGGTCGACGAGGCCCTGCGGTTCGGACGCCGGACCGCTGCCATCAACCGCGCGACCGCGCTCCGCTGCGGCCACACCGGCGCCATGGAGTATCCGTCGACGCGCTATGGCTCGACGCCCGTGGACGGCCCCGCGAAGGGCCAGGCCATTCGGGCGCAGTGGGAAAGGATGCTCGACACCTGGTACGCCGAGGTCGGCTTCGACCGCAAGACCGGCAGGCCGTGGCCGAAGACGCTCAAGGGGCTCGGGCTCGACTGGCTCGCCAAGGATCTTTGGGGCAAGAAAGCATAGACAGCGCGCCCGTCGCTTGACCCTCTCCACGCCAATGTGTTAATTGTTGTCACTCATTCGACACAGGTTAACGGGGGTCCTATGGCGCAAGTGATTGGATTCATTGGACTTGGCATCATGGGACGCCCGATGGCCAAGAACCTATTGAAGGCGGGCTACCCGCTGGTCGTCCACAGCCGGAGCCGAGGGCCGGTGGACGAGATCGCTGGGGCGGGCGCCAAGGTCGGCGGCTCGCCACGCGAGGTCGCCGCGCAGTCCGACGTTCTGATCACGATGCTTCCCAACTCACCAGACGTCGAGCAGGTGGCACTTGGCCGTGATGGCATCATCGAGGGCGCCCGGCCTGGTCTCGTCTTCGTCGACATGTCTACGATCTCACCGATCGTCTCTCAGAAAATCGGAGGGGCGCTCGCCGCCAAGTCCGTGAAGATGCTGGACGCGCCCGTGTCCGGCGGCGAGAAGGGCGCGACCGACGGGACGCTCTCCATCATGGTCGGCGGCGACAAGGCGGTCTTCGACGCCGTCCTGCCGATCTTCCAGGCGATGGGTAGGACGATCACCCACCTCGGGCCTCTCGGCTTCGGCGGGTTCACCAAGCTCGCGAATCAGATCATCGTCGCCGTCAACCTGACGGCGCTCGCCGAGGCGCTGACGCTTGCGAAGAAGGCGGGGCTCGACCGTGAGCTCACCCTGACCGCGCTTGCCGGCGGGCTCGCCGGCTCGAAGTGCCTCGATCAGAAGAAGCCGAACTATCTGGCCGAGACCTATAACCCGGGCTTCAAGATCGATCTGCACTTCAAGGACCTCGGGCTCATCATGGAATCCTCCCGCGCCCTCGGCGTGCCGCTGCCCACGACGGCGCTCGTCCAGGAATTGTTCAACGCGCTCCGCGTGAAGGGCCGCGGGGGTCTCGATCACTCCGGAGTGATCACCCTGCTGGAAGACTTCGCGGGCCTCTCCAGGTGAGGGCCACGGTCGATCGCGCCGGGCTCGACCCCCAGGGCCGGCTCCCCAAAGTTCAGATCCGTCGGGTGCGGAAGGGCGATCTCTCGAAGATCCGCGACGTCATGGAGCAGACCTTCGGTGACTTCCTGGAACGCCAGCTCGGCACGCGGCCCCGGCAGGCGTTCGGCGGTGCGCAGTACGTTCATCACCGCTGGCTCATGGAGCCGTGGGGCTGCTTCGTCGCCGAGGAGGACAGCTCGAAGATCGTGGGCGCCGCGCTCGCGGTGACGTGGGGCACGGTCGGCGTGCTGGGACCGGTGGCCGTGCTCACGAACTACCACAACCAGACGATCGGGCAGCAGCTCATCCGCGCGGCCCAAGATTTCTTTGACGAGAACAAGGCGACGCTCCACGGCTGCGTCACGTACCCGACGAGCCCGAAGCACCTGTACCTCTACCACAAGTTCGGGTACCGGCCGAAGCACCTGACCGCGATCATGAGCCGGACGATCGACCGCGGGGGAGCCCGAGTGCCGGCGTCGCCGAAGCCCGGGAAAACCCCGCTCACGGCGCGCCGCTTCTCGACGCTCGAGGAGGCGAAGAAGAAGGCGGCTCTCGCGAGGATCCATCGGATCACCAACGCGATCTGCCGGGGCATGGATCTCGCGAAGGAGATTGAGATCGTCGACGGCCTGGCCCTGGGCGACACGCTCCTCCTGGAGCGTGGCCGCGACCTCATCGGCTTCGCGATTTGCCACACGCCCGGCGTGAGCGAGGCCCCGACCGGTGCCTTGTACGTGAAGTTCCTCGGGATCGACCCGCCCCACCGGAAGGCCGAGCACCTCGAGCAGTTCGTCACGACGATCGAAGGCTTCGGGCAGGAGCTGGGTGTGCAACGGGTGATCCTTCCCGTGTATGCTCGCTACTGGGTCGCGTACAACATCCTCGTCCAATGCGGATACCAGGTCGACTTCACCATGATCCGGATGCAGCGGGGCAAGCAGGAGGATTACGAGGACCCCTCGGACCTCGTGCTCGACGACTGGCGCTGATGGGCGCCGCGACGGCGGCGGCCGCGGGCGTCCTGGTGATGGCGCTCGCCGGTAGTGGCGTCGCGCACTCGCTGCTCCTCGAGTCGTCGCCCGCCGCCGGCGTGACCCTCACGGAGTCGCCCCCGCAGATTTCGCTGCGTTTCAACAATCGCATCGAGAAGAAGCTCTCGACGATCCGTGTGCTGGACGAGCGCGGCGCCTCGCGGCCCGTCACCGTGCTGGTCGCGGACGGGCCGGCCGAACGCCTGACGGCGGAGCTCCCGCCGCTGGCGGTCGGCTCCTGGCGCGTCGAGTGGCAGGTGCTTTCGACGGACGGTCACATCGTGCGCGGGAGCTTCTCCTTCCGCATCGCGCGCTAGGGGGCATGGCGCGCTTCGTCGTGCTCCGTCGGGGCCCGGCGGTGCGACCGGGGACGGTGATGTGATGGCGAAGATGATGGGCGGACGCGCGACCGTCGAGGGCACGCGACGGTACACACAGCGGTTCACCGGACGGCTGGCGGCCGAGCACTTTCGCGAGCTGGAGGGCGGCGCCGGCGCCTGGCTCTCGACGCTGGGGCTCGGCACGTATCTCGGCCCCGAGGACGGCGTGACCGACGTCCTTTATCAGGATGCCGTCCTTCGATCGCTGGCGCTCGGCGTCAACGTGATCGATACGGCGGTGAACTACCGTCATCAGCGCAGCGAGCGCGCGATCAGGACCGCGCTCGCCACAGCGATCGCCAAGGGCGTGGTGGGGCGGGACGAGGTCGTCGTGGCCACCAAGGGCGGCTTCATTTCCTTCGACGGGGCCGTGCCGCGGGATCCGCGCGCGTACTTCGCGGCGACGTACGTCGACACGGGGATCATCAAGCCGGGTGAGGTGGTGAGGGGCGCGCACTGCATGAGCCCGCGCTACCTCCGCGACCAGATCGACCGCAGCCGCGCCAACCTCGGGCTCGAGACGCTCGACGTCTACTATCTCCACAACCCGGAGACACAGCTTGACGAGGTCGAGCGCGCGGAATTCATCATTCGCATTCGCGCCGCCTTCGAGGCGCTGGAGGCGGCGGTCTCGGCCGGGGGCATCGCGCGCTACGGCACCGCGACCTGGACCGGATTGTGCGTGGACCCGGGTGCGCCCGACTACCTGTCGCTCGCGGAGCTCGTCTCCGCGGCTCGCGACGTGGGTGGCAACGATCATCACTTCAAGGTCATCCAGCTGCCGTACAACCTCGGGATGACCGAGGCGTTCACGCGCGCCAATCAGCGCGTCAACGACCGAATGGTCCCGGTGCTCGAGGCCGCCCGGCAGCTCGGCGTCTACGTGATGGCCTCGGCCTCCGTCCACCAGGGCCAGCTCACGCGCAATCTGCCGCCGTTGATCACGGAGTACATCCCCGGCCTCACGAGCGACGCGCAGCGGGCGCTCCAGTTCGTGCGCTCGACGCCGGGTGTCGGTACCGCGCTCGTCGGAATGAGGTCCCCTGAGCACGTCGAGGAGAACACGAGGGTCGGCGCGCTCCCCCCCATGGGGTGGGAACACTTCCAGCGCCTCTTCAGCGCGGCGGGAGGGTAGCCGCCGGCTCGCCCCGAAGGGCGCCGGCGCCACGGAGGATCCTTGGCGGATCGCAAAACATTGCACAGGGCCACCGCCTCGGGTACGGTGATGCCGTGATCTCGCTCGAGCGTGACCCGACACTCGGCCTTGGATCCGGTTTGCCGTCGCCGCCGGGAGCGGAGGCTGCCCGGCAGATGGCAGGAGATCGGCGCGTCGGGCGCTCGCCGAGGGGCGCCGGAGCGTGATGCGACGGATTCACCACGTCGGCATCGTCGTGAATCGGCTGGCGGACGCGTATGGCTTCTACCGCGACACGCTGGGGCTGCCGCTTGTCAGGGAGGCGACAATCCCGGACCAGCACGTGCGGGCCGCGCTGCTAGGAGCCGGCGAGAGCGAGGTCGAGCTGCTCGAGCCACTGGATCCGTCGTCGGGCGTCGGGCGCTACCTGGCCAGGCACGGCGAGGGACTTCACCACCTCTGCTTCGACACGCCGGACATCGTCAAGACGCTGACCTCGCTCAAGGAGATGCGCGTCGAGCTGCTCGATCCGTCACCGCGCGCCGGGCTCGCAGGACAGATCGCGTTCGTCCATCCGCAGGCGTGCTGTGGCGTCCTGGTCGAGCTGGCGACGCCGTCCGCCGCGGCGGCCGAGACTCCATCGCCGCTCCGGCTCAAGCGGCTTGTGATCGGCGCCTCCGACGTCAAGCGGTCGATCGACGTGCTCCGATCGCTCTTCGGCCTCGAGGAGGTCGCGATGAACGGTGGGCCGCGCGCCATGCTGGCGGTGGGCCGCGGCGCGCTCCTGGTCGTGCCGGCCGAGGAGGTGGGAGGCACGGAGGGGCTGGTAGCGCTCTCGATGGTCGCCGAAGATTTTCCGGCGCTGATGGCCGCGTTCAACCGCGCGGGCACGGCTCTCCTGCGCGGCACGGGCGAGGTGACGGTCCAGCCCGTCTCGAGTCACGGTGTGCACCTGCACATCAGCCGCTACGAGTAGCGCCCCCGCGCTCGTCGGGGCGACGGATCGCGGCCACGGGAGTCGGAAACTCGTCGGGATCGATCGGTATCTCGATAATCGCCGGCCCGCCCGCGGAGAGCGCCGCCTTGACGGCGTCTCCGACCTGATCGGGATGTTCGACGTAGTATCCGGCGGCGCCGAAGAGCCGCGCGTACTGGTCGTAGCGCGGGTTGCCGATGTCGCAGCCGATGTAGCGGCCACCGAAGAAGTGCTTCTGGTACGCCTTCTCCGATCCCCAACAATTGTTGTTCATGACGAGCGTCACGACCGCGATGTTGTGTCTGACGGCGGTCTCGAGCTCCTGGGCGTTCATGAGAAAACCCCCGTCCCCGTGGACGGCGACTACCGGAGCCTCGGGACGGCCGAGCTTGGCGCCGAGCGCGGCGGGAAACGCGAAGCCCAGTCCGCCCAGATCGAGCGGCGTGAGAAACGTGCGCGGCTGCGCGAAATGCAGGCGATCGTATCCGTACGCCGGGGCGGCTCCGGCGTCGAGCGCCACGATCGTCTCGGGCGGCAGGACACGACGAAGCTCCGCGTAGACGCGCTGCGGCTTCAGGGGCTTCGCGCCGACGCCTGCCTCCGCCGCGAGCCGAGCGTGGCGCTGGGCTCGCAGCGTCTCCGCTTCCTGCCGCCAGGACGGCTGGCGGTCGGGACCGCCGTCTTGGGCCAACGCGTTCAGCAAGGCTTGACACGTTTCCCGCGCGTCCGCCTGTATGCCGAGCGCAACCGGATAGTAGCGACCGATGTCACGACCGTCGATGTCGATCTGGATGAGGGCCGTCCCGGGTTGTAGGTAACGGTCGTCGAACTGGGTCGTGAATTGAGCGAGCCGTGAACCCACGACCAGGATCAGGTCGGCCCGCCGACAGGCGGCGGCCGCTTCCGGCGCTCCGGCGCGCCCGAGAGGGCCGAGATACAGTGGGTGTGCACTGGGCACGGCATCGTTTCGGCCGTACGCCGTGATCATCGGGATCGCGTAGCGGTTGCTCAGCTGAACGACCAGCTCGTTGGCGCCGGCCCGGGTGGCTCCTCCGCCGACGAGGAGCAGAGGGCGCTCGGCCTGTCGTAGACGTCGCACCGCCTCGCGCACGGCCTCCGCGTGTGGAGGCGGCGGGTAGATAACGCGGTAGCGCTCCGGCGCGAGAGCCGCTACGGGCGGCAGTGTGCCGCTCAGCACATCTCGCGGGATCTCCACGAAGACCGGCCCGGGGCGGCCGCTCATGGCGGCGCGTAGCGCCCCGCGCAGGAGCTCGGGGATGCGCTCGGGCTTGTTGATCTGGACCGCGAACTTGGTCACCGGGCGAAACATGTTGAGCAGGTCGAACTCCTGGAAGGCGTCCTTCTGATAGTGGTCGAGCGCGATCCCGCCGACGAGGACGACGACCGGTGAGTGGGCCACGTACGCCGCGGCCACGCCCGTGATCAGATTGGTCGCGCCGGGACCGCTGGTCACGAGGCAGACGCCCGGCCGATCGGTGACGCGAGCGAGCCCATCAGCCATGAAGGCGGCGGCCTGTTCGTGCCGGACGTTGATGTAGTCGACGCTCGAATCGTCGTAAAGCGTGTCGAGGACGTCCAGGAAGGTCGCGCCGACGATTCCGAAAATGTGCCGAACCCGCTCAGCCTTCAGCAGCTCCACGACGGCCCGCCCACCCGTCCAGACATCCATATGTGCCGTCCTCCTGGTGCGCCCCCGCGTCGGCGCGATCGGCGCGCAACAGGATACCGGCTGCCCAGCCGTAAACAAAGCGCGGGAGCGCGCCGTCGTATGGACAGACACATTCCGCAAGGAGGATTTTCATGAGACGCCTGCAACGAACGATTGGCACGATGACACTGCTCCTGCTCGGGGTGGGCGTTGTGGCCGCCCAGGCAGAGCCCCAGTTCGCCGGCTCCTGGGTGCTCGACCGCTCCCAGAGCCAGTTCCCGACACACGAGGGTCGCGACCAGGGCCGGCGCGACGACCAGGCTCAGCCGCCCGAGGTCAAGCTGGTGGTCGAGCAGCACGGCACTATGCTGAAGGTCACCCGGACCATGACGAGGGGCACCCGGGAGCGCTCGATGACCGACACCCTGGTCGCCGACGGAAGCGATCAGGCTCACCAGGGCTACCGCGGCACCGCCGTAACCCGGGCGGCCTTCGAGGGTGATCGGCTGGTGGTGACTCAAACACACGTGAAGAAGGGCGAGCAGGGCGACCGGACCATGTCCCGGCAGTCCATCTGGACGCTCTCGCCGGACGGCCGAGTCCTGACGATCGATACTACGATGCACAGCCCGCGCGGCGACCGCGCCATGAAGACCGTGTACGTGCGCAGCTGACCTCGTGCGACGGGGCGCCCGCTCTCGGACGCCCCGTCCGCGTCTCGACGATCACACGAGTTTTCTTGTCCTCCGGCTCCGGGACATCTATTCTTCGCACGTCGATGGCGCCGCTTCAGCCGACCGAGACAGAATCGACCACCGAGTGTGTTGGCCGCCGCCATCTCCTGGCGGGTGCGGTCTCGCTGGGCGCTTTGCACCTTGCTCCGCCACTCGTTCGCCGCGCGCCGGCGCAGGCCCGACTCTCCGCGTACCCGTTCACTCTGGGCGTAGCTTCGGGCTATCCCTCGCCGACGGGAGTGGTGCTCTGGACTCGCTTGGCCCCGTCGCCCCTGGTGCCGGGCGGTGGCATGCCGCCGGAGGTGGTATCGGTCGAGTGGGAAGTGGCGACTGACGATCGCATGGCTCACGTCGTCCAGCGGGGCACTGCCGCCGCGACGCCTTCGTTCGCTCACGCGGTCCACGTCGAGGTCGACGACCTCGAGCCCGGACGATGGTACTGGTACCGCTTCCGCACGGGCGGTGAGGTGAGCGCGATCGGTCGCACGCGCACCGCGCCACCCGAGAATGCCGGAGGCGATCGTCTGCGGTTCGCGTTCGCCTCTTGTCAGCAGTACGAACAGGGCTACTTCACCGCGTACCGCCACATGCTGGCGGACGACCTCGACCTGATCATCCATGTCGGCGACTACATCTACGAATCGTCCTGGGGCCGGGACCACGTGCGCAAGCACGGCGCGCCGGAGCCCCGCACGCTCGACGACTACCGAATCCGCCATGCGCTCTACAAGGGCGACGCCGATCTCCAGGCCGCGCACGCGGCGTGTCCCTGGGTCTGCACCTGGGACGACCACGAGGTCCAGAACGACTACGCCAATGACCGTTCGGAGCGCCTCGAGGCCCCGGACAGGTTCTTACAGAGGCGCTCCGCCGCCTACAAGGCCTACTACGAGCACATGCCGCTCCGTCGTCAGATGGTGCCCAACGGGCCGCACATGCGTCTGTTCGAGCACGTCGCCTTCGGTCGCCTCGCCCAGATCCATCTTCTCGACGACCGCCAGTACCGTTCGCCCCAGCCGTGTGCCGCGCCCGGACGGGGCGGCGCCTCCACTGTCGAAGACTGCCAGGAGCGGCTCGACTCGCGCATCACCATGCTCGGTGACGTCCAGGAGCGCTGGCTCCTGTCAGGGCTCGCCCGCTCGCCCGCTCGTTGGAACCTCATTGCCCAGCAGACCCTCATGGCCCAGCTCGATCGGAAGCCCGGGCCGGGCCAACAGTTCTGGACTGACGGATGGGACGGCTACCCGGCGGCCCGCCGCCGCCTGCTGGACTTCCTCGGCCAGCGGAAGCCGGCCAACCCGATCGTGCTCGGCGGCGACGTGCACTCGTTCTGGGTGACGGACCTCAAGCCTGACTTCGACGACCCGCGCTCGCCGGTCGTCGCGACCGAGTTCGTCGGCACGTCGATCACGTCGCAGTTCAGGCGCCGCCAGGAGGAGCTCGAGGCGCTGCTGGCCGACAATCCCCACATCCGTCTCGGCAATGGCACCCGCCGCGGATACGTGCGCGTGGAGATCACGCGAGAACGGCTACGCGCCGATTTGAGAACAGTGCGTAGCGTGACCCGGCCGCGCGCCGAGGTCGACACCCTGGCCACCTTCGTGGTTGAAGATGGGCGGCCCGGGGCGGTGCGCGCGTAGGGGCCAGGTCGCGACCGGCTGCCAGCTTTCCGGGCGTCCGCTTGGCTAACAAGAGACAATAGACCTACTGGAGGCATCGAGCCATTCGATTCCTGGCCGTTCACCCCGGTCCCCTGATGTATACGAAGATCTACCTGCGGCTGGAGCCGCTCGGGCTCGAGCTGGTCGCCGCCGCCGTCCGCCAGGCCGGCCACCAGGTCCAACTCATCGACCTGCAGGCGGAAACGCACAAGGACTACGTGCGGCTCATCGACCGCTGGCAGCCGGATGTCGTGGCGTTCTCCTGCAACTATCTGGCGAATGTTCCCGAGATCGTCGACCTCGCGAAGCTGACCCGCGCCAAGCGGCCCGATACCTTCGTGCTCGTCGGGGGCCACAGCGCCTCCTTCATCGCGCAGGACCTCCTCGAGCACGCCGGCGGGACCATCGATTGCGTGGTGAAGGGCGAGGGCGAGGCGTCGGTGCTCCCGCTGCTCGAAGCGGTCGAGCACGATCG
>QHSV01000099.1 GCA_003221655.1 Candidatus Rokuibacteriota bacterium | reverse complement strand
GCGATGGACCGGAGCGACATGAACGCGGTGCGCGAGCAGTTTGTCCGTGCGGCGGACATGGCGGAGCAAGCGGGTTTCGACATGCTCGAGCTCCACGTGGCCCATGGTTACCTGCTGGCGAGCTTCATCTCACCGCTGACCAACGTCCGCGCGGATGAGTACGGCGGCTCGCTGGAGAACCGCGCGCGCTATCCGCTGGAAGTCCTCGATGCCGTGCGCGCTGTCTGGCCTCGGGGGAAGCCCATGTCGGTGAAGATCTCGGCGACCGACTGGATCGCCGGAGGACTCAGCCCTGACGATGCGGTGGGCCTGGCGCGATTGCTCCGCGAGCACGGCTGTGACATCGTCACTGTCTCGACCGGCCAGACCGTGCCCGACCAAAAGCCCGGGTATGGCCGCCTCTACCAGACGCCGTTCAGCGATCGTATCCGCTACGAGGCTGGAATTGCGACGATGACCGTGGGCAACATCGCCTCGTACGACGACGTCAACAGCATCCTGGCCGCGGGGCGCGCCGACCTCTGCGTGCTCGCCCGCGGCCACCTGTACGACCCTTACTGGACGCGGCACGCCGCGTACGAGCAGGGATGGGATCTTCCGTGGCCGGACCAGTACGTCTCGGTCAAGAGCTTCACCCCGCGGCGCGGTTGAGGTCGACGCAGCCGCCATTGAGAAAGGACGTGACATGAAGATCACTGGCATCGAGACGTTCGTCGTGTCCAACGGCTTCACACCGCCGCGGGCGGATCCGACGGTCTCAGCCGCGGTCTGGTCGGGCTCGTGCAGGATCTCGGCCAGCGCCTGATCGGGAAGGATCCGACAACGGTCGAGAAACACTATCTGGACCTCTACCGGGCCGTCCGCCAGGCGCCGTACGGCGCGACCCAGCAGGCGATCGCGGGCGTCGAGTTGGCGCTGTGGGACCTGGCCGGCAAGGCGCTGGGCGTTCCGGTCTACAAGCTGATGGGCGGCCCGCACCGCGAGCGGCAGTGGGTCTACTGGTCGCATCTCGCGACCTACCGGGCGAACAACTGGAAGCTCCTCGGCGCCAAGCCACTCCGGAGCCTGCAAGATCTGGCCGACGTCGCCCGAGAGGCGCCGGCGCGCGGTTACACAGTGTTCAAGACCAACATCATCTGGCCCGGCGATCCGGCGCGCGCGATCAGCCAGGGCCGGCTCGGCCCGCACGACCAGGTGGCCACGCGCGACATCGTGAAGCAGGCGGTGGCCCAGATCGGGGCGATGCGCGAGGCCGTCGGCCCGGAGATAGGCATCTGTCTCGACATCAATGTCAACTTCAAGCCCAGCGAAGCCATTCGCGTGGGACGGGCGCTCGAGCCGTACGACCTCTTCTGGCTCGAGATCGACAACCAGGACCCGCACGCGCTGGCCCAGCTCAAGTCGTCCGTGCGCCCGCCGATCTGCTCCGGTGAGCAGCTCCAGACGATGCGCCAGTACCGGCCGTACTTCGAGCTGCACGCGATGGACGTCGTGAAGGTGGACGTCCAGTGGCAGGGTTTCTCGGCGGCGAAGAAGGTGGCCGACCTCGCGGAGACCTACGAGCTCAACATCGCGCCCCACAACTACAACGGCCACCTCAGCACGTTCCAGAGCCTCAACCTCTGCGCCTCCGTGTCGAACGTACGGATCATGGAGAGCGACCTGGAGCAGACGCCCTACCGCGACGAGCTGTTCACGGCGCTGCCCGAGATCGCGAGCGGCCACATGAAGATCCCGACGGCGCCGGGCTGGGGCACCGAGCTGAACGAGAAGGCGGCGAAGAAATACGAATGGACGGGCTAGCAGCGCCCCTTCTTCGCCTGTCCCGGTGGGCAGAAGCCCTCGGAAGCCACTCGACCCGCGGGCGCCGCCGCCGGGGGTCCCATCTTCTTGGCGTGGCCCGGGGGAACCTTGTAATAGGTCACCGGCACTGCGACGACCGGCCTGGGCACACGCTCGGTCGCGATGAAAGCCCACGGACCACTGTGGCTCGTGGCCTGGAACCATGAGCCGTCGTGAAAGGCGTAGTACCGGCCACTGTAGACGAAGAGATTGAAGTTCACACTGGGGACGTAGGAGACGGGGGTGTTAGGTACGACGACAACAGCCGGAGGCGCAGGCAATACAATTCTCGGCGGCGCCGGTAGGCCGATGTTGATCCCGACGTTCACGTCACCAGCGACTGCTTCGGTGATCGGGAAACCGTTGACTGTTAACGCGAGCGCGATGACGAGCAGGCTTCTCTTTGGCATGCGGCGCCTCCTATGCTTTGCATGGGAAGTAGTGCAAGCGAAGTGCCAGGCATTCCCCCAATGGCGTCGCAGAGTTCTGCACTGCCGTGCCGGCGTGACATGTGTCGCCCTGAAAGTTTGTCATCGATAAGAGGGCGAGGAACGAGGAGATGGCGATGGAGCGCGGGGAGCTCGCGGGGCTGGTCGTACAATTCACCGAAGCGTTCAACCGTGAGGACCTGGACGGTGTCATGTCGTTCATGGCCGAGGATGCGGTCTACGACGAGTTCAACGGGACGATCAATCGCGGCACGGCGGCGATCCGCGCGGCGTTCGAGCCACAGTTCCGCGGCGACTACGGGAAGCTCCGCTTCCACACCGAGGACATCTTCGTGGACGCGGCCGCGGGCAAGGCGCTGGTCCGCTGGCTCTGCACGCTCGAGACCAAGCGCGGGCCGTCGGCGTGGCGGGGGCTCGACATCCTCCACGTCGAGAACGGCCGCATCACGGAGAAGCTGACTTACGCCAAGGCGAAGGTTCCGCTTCTCGGAGAGACCCCATGACTGAAACACCGCCGATCCAGCGCGTCGCCGTCGCGCTCTTCGAAGGCTTCACCGTCCTCGATGTCTATGGCCCGGTCCAGGCCTTCGCGGCATGCCGGGCGCTGCAACCCGATGGCAAGCGGCGGCCCTTCTTCGAGATCTTTTCGATGGCGCGCGAGCCGGGGCGAGTGAAGGCCGGTGAGGGGCCGGCGACCTGGGCGGACTGGAGCTTCGAACAAGCACCGGACTACGACATCTTGCTCGTTCCCGGCGGGTTCGGGACGCGCGCAGCCGTCGCCGACCAGGTGTTCCTCGGTCGGCTCGCTGCGGCGAGCCGCCGGGCCCGCATCACGACGACGGTCTGCACCGGCTCAGCGCTGCTCGCCCGGACTGGCCTCCTCGACGGCCGGCCCGCGACGTCGAACAAGATCGCCTGGGACTGGGTGATCCAACAGGGGCCGCGGGTGCTCTGGAAGCGGAAGGCCCGCTGGATCGACGACGGCGACGTCCTGACCTCGTCCGGCGTCTCGGCGGGAATCGACATGGCGCTCAGTCTGATCGCCCGTCTGCACGGCCGGGAGATGGCGCTCACCGCGGCGCGCAACATGGAGTATGTCTGGCACGAGAGCGCGGACGACGACCCCTTCGCGTGAGCCGCGCCTAGGGCCGTTCTCGATTTGAGTTCGCCTCAGACCGGAAGGCCGAGCTCGCGGGCCGCCTGGTTCTGGGGCATGTCCAGACTCACGAACCGTGTGAGCGGTTGTCGCTGGTGAAACCACAGCGCCGTTCGCAGGTGGGCGAAATCAAGCGAGCGCGGCGTTGACACGATGGGCATGACCCGCCAGCGGCCGAGGTCGAGGGCGAGGTCTCGGAGAGCAAAGTGGTCGAGATCGCGTGCGAGCCGATCGATGGCGTTTTGGAGATCGGCGGGCGTCAACTGTCCCGCGCGCGAGAGGTGTACGAGAGTTCGCTCGGTTTCGAGGGCGAGGAGGACGCTCGATAGTAGATGCCCGCCGTCTAACTCTCCGGCCAACCGCTGCCATCCAGCCTCGCCGAGGAGCAGACACAGGTAGGCGGAGGTATCGACGTAGTATCGTCCGGCTGGCACGGCTGGTCAGCGGCGCCCCGCGGCCGGCCGGCGGTCGTCTTCCAGGACCTCCAGATACTTGAGAGTCCCGCGGCCGAACCTCGGCCCGACGTGGACATGCTCCATGTCGGCCGCAGACAGCGTGGCGATGGGCCGCCGATGCTTCGTGATCAGGATCCGCGCTCCCGCCGCCGCCTGATCGACAAGGGAGGACAGATTGCGCTTCGGTCCAGAGCTTTTCTTCCCAGAAACCTACGGGCCGGGCGAGCCCTCGATCCAGCGCGTCGAGTGCGCATAGTGCGGGCCGCGGTCGCCTGACTCGCGCCGCCGCGCCATCTCGGCCAGACGCGCTTCCTTCTCGGGTGTTCGCTCGGCGATCGCCTCTTGCGCGTCCCTGAGATGCGTGTCGTAGTCGCGCCCGACCGGGCAGACGTCGACGCAGCGCGTACAGCCAGAGTAGACGCCGACGCCGCGCAGGATGGACTGCCAGCTCATGAACGACTCTTTCGACTTGAGGAGCGCCAGCTGCTCCTCGCGCGAGGCCTGCACCATGCGCTCGACGTGGCTCATGAGATAGCTGAACCCGTATGGAGACGCGAGCGGCGCACAGCGCTCCTTGTCGAGCTTCCACTGCCCGATCGCGTCGGCCGGGCAGGCGAGGAGACAACGGCCACACGCTTCGCCCAGGCAGAGGGCCTCGGCGAGTGGACGGTCGGGGTCCAGCTCGCAGTTCGTGAGCACGGCGCCGAGCAGGACTCGCGGGCCGTACTCGGGCGTGAGCAGCATCAGATTGAGCCCGAGCGTGCCGAGCCCGGCCTCGACGGCAGCGTGAGCGAGCGAGAGCGGGCCGCGCGTGTCGCCCTTCGGGTCGTAGTGGCGCGGGTCGAAGTGGACGGGAGGCACCGTGATCGATGGAAAGCCCGCATCCTCCAGGAAGTAGACGAGCTTCAGCTCGATCTCCTCGAGATCGGTCAGCACGAGCTCGGTCGAGTACTGTTTGTGGCGGTCGTCGTGGCCTTTCAGACGGTTGATCCCGGTGAGGAGCCGACGGGCGAGCACGATGACCGACTTCGAGTCGTCTGACGTGATCCGGGCGGGCGTTTGCGGGCGGGACGGATCGGGCGGGTGGCGGTCGAGCACATCACCACGGGCGATGCCGACCAGGTCCGCGCCGAGCGCCCTCGCCTTCGCCTTGACGGCCGCGGCGGTGAGACTCACGCGGGAGTCCCGGCGCGCCGGGCGGGCGGCCGATAGCCGTCCTCGCCGATCCAGCGGATCCTCCCGTCGGCCATGCCGCGGATCGGCTCGCCCCGCTTCTTGATCCCGAGCAGCTCGCGCGCCCGCGCGACCTTCGCGTCGGTCTTCTCCGGAATCTCGCGCTGGGCGTCCTTGAGGAACCGGTTGTAGTCGTCGCCGACGGGGCAGACGGCGAGACAACGGGGGCAGTCGCCGAAGGCGCCGACGACCCGCAGGAGTCCTTGCCAGATGCCGAACCACTCGTGACCGGCGAGCGCTCGCCGCTTCGCCTCGTCGTCTTGACCACGTACGAACGCGTTGAAGACGCGCACGATCGTGGAGAAGCCGAACTCCTGCGCGAAGGTCGCGCACAGGCGCTTGTCGAGCCCCCAGTGCCGAGCCCGGCCTCGATGGCGACGTGGCGCGTCGAGAGGGAGCCGTAGCTCGCGTTCTTCATCTCCCAGACGGTCTCCTGCGCCGCCGTCTGGAACGCCCAGTGGTCGTTAGCCTCGATGAAGCGCGCGATCCGGTAGCCGACGCGGTCCATCTCGCGCAGCACGAGCTGGTCCACGTGGTGGATGCACGCGTTGTCGCGGGCCCGAAAGGCGCCGGCCGGAATGCGCTTGAAGAAGGCGACGCAGCTCCGGATCTCCGGCGAGATGCGCGCCGGGATCTGCGGGTGCGCCGGGTCGGGGGGATACGCGTTGAGCACGGCGGCATCCGCGATCCCGACGCCGTCGGCGCCGAGCTCCCGCGCCTTCGCTTTGACGATCTCGGCAGTCAGCATATCGGCCCCATGATGTCACACCTTGCACTCGCCTCCGCCCATGGGAGAGACTCCCAGGAAAGGATCCGGCCGAGCGCGTGCGGTAGGGGTCGAAAGGACCCGTTCCAGCCAACGGTCGGCGGCAGCCGCGCACCCGGATGGAGGAGAGAGCCATGGACGAGCTGAAGGTCGTTCGCCTCGACGAGACCGAGATCGTGAAGTTCGGGCCCGACGCGGTCTATCAGCTGATCCTCGGAGACGACGAGGGAACCACCCCGATCCGGACGGGGATCCAGACTTCGCAGCCAGGCTACGTGGCGCCCGTGCACTCGCATCCCTATATGGAGGTCCTGCACATCCTGGACGGTGTGGCCGAAGCCTGGCTCGACGGCCAGGAGGACCGGAAGGTGACGCTCCGAAAGAGCGACACCATCGCCATCCCGCCGGAGCTTCCGCACAGCTTCAGGGTCGTGGGGGACGAAGTGCTACGCCTCCTCGGCACCCACGCCTCGCCCAAGCGCATCGTCAACTACAAGGACGGCGTGAAGAGCGACGCGCGCGGCTACCGGGTTCTGGAGCCGTAAGGACGCGGCTGGCTCAGACCCGTACGATATCCGGCCGGCCGAACAGCCCGTACGGGCGCACGAAGAGCGCGGCCATCAGCACCAGGTAGGACGCGACGTGACTGAACCCGCCCCCGACGAGGGGATCGACATAGCCCGCCGTGAGTGATTCCAGGATCCCGACGATGAACGCCCCGATGATGGAGCCGGGGAAGCTGTCGAGGCCGCCGACGATCACGATCGGGAACACCTTCAGGCCGAGAAGCTCGATCCCGAATCCGCCGCCCGCCACGAAGCTCCACAGCGTGCCTGACAGGACCGAGAGGACGCCCACCAGACCCCACGCGATGGCGAAGTGGCGATGGAGGTCGATCCCGACCGCCATGGCGACCTGCTGGTCGCTGGCGATGGCGCGCAACGCGAGCCCCGTGCGGCTGCCGTGGAAGAACCAGCTCAGGGCGCCGATGCATGCGCCGGCGATCGCCGCGGCGACGAGCTTTTCGACCGCGACCGGCACGCCGACGATGACCAGCGGGTCCAGGGGCAGGGGCCGCGCGATCCCGCCGGGGAGACCGGCGAACACGAGCGCCGCCGAGCCGCGCATGAAAATCCCGAGGCCGATCGTGACCATGATCAGGGTGAGCAGCGACCGGCTGAACAGTCGGCGCAGGACGACTCGGTCGAAGGCCATCGCCACCGCCACCATGCCGACGCACCCGAAGGCGAGCGCCCCACCGAGGCCGAGCCCCACCCCGTGGATCCCGGACGCGACCATTCGCGACCCCAGCATCATCCAGTCGCCGACGGCGAAGTTGATCATGCGGGAGGCCTTGTAGACGACCACAAAGGCCAGGGCGACGAGGGCGTAAATCGCTCCGGCCAGCACGCCGTCCACGACGAGGAACGCGAGGAACTCCATGCGCCCGGCTCAGCCGGCGCCCAGGTACGCATGCTGGACCTCGGGCGCCGCGAGCAGATCCGCCGCGCGCCCGGAGAGGACGACGCGCCCGGTCTGGAGCACGTAGGCGTAGGCCGCGCACTGGAGCGCCATCCGCGCGTTCTGCTCCACGAGCAGCACGGCTGTTCCCTCGGCGGTGAGCCGCGGGATGATCCGGAAGATCTCGCGCACGAGGAGCGGCGCCAGGCCGAGCGAGGGCTCGTCGAGCATCAGGAGCCGCGGGCGCGCCATCATCGCCCGGGCGATGGCGAGGATCTGCTGCTCGCCGCCGCTGAGGCTCCCGGCCAGCTGAGCGCGGCGCTCGCGCAACACCGGAAAGAGCGCGAATACTCGCTCGAGATCGGACTTCCCGTGTCCGGCTCCCTTCAGCGCGAAGCCGCCGAGCCGCAGGTTCTCGAGCACGGTCATACGGGCCAGCATGCCGCGTCCCTCGGGCACGTGGATCACGCGCCGGCGGACGATCTGGTGGACCGGCAGGCCCACGAGGTCCTCTCCGAGATAGCGCACGGCGCCGCGGTGCGGGCGGATGATACCCGAGATCGCGCGGAGGAGTGTCGACTTGCCCGCGCCGTTGGCGCCGATGAGCGCGACGACGGCGGCGTCCGGTACCGTCAGGCTCACGCCCTGGACGGCCCGGATCCGGCCGTAGCTCACATGCAGGTCATCGACCTCGAGCAGGCCACTAACTGCCAAGATATGCCTCGATGACCCGTGGGTCGCGCTGGATCTCGGCGGGCGCCGCCTCGGCGATCTTCTGGCCGAAGTTCAGCACGGTCACGATCTTCGAGACCTTCATCACGAGCGACATCTTGTGCTCGATCAGCAGGATCGTCACGCCGCGCCGATTGACCTGCGTGATCAGCGCTTCCAACTCGAGGGTCTCCTGGGGGTTCATGCCGGCGGACGGCTCGTCGAGCAGGAGCAGTCGGGGCGCGCTGGCGAGGGCGCGGGCGATCTCGAGCCGCCGCTGCTCGCCGTAGGACAGCTCCACCGCCGACTGGTGGGCCTTGGCCGCGAGTCCCACCATCTCGAGGACGGCCACCGCTCGCGCGCGCGCGGCGACTTCGCCGGACGACCGGCGGAAAGGGACGTCGAGGAGCGGCGCCAGCAGCCCGCCGCGCGTCCGGCAATGGAGCCCGAGCAGCACGTTCTCAAGCGCCGTCATCGAGCCGAAGAGCCGGATGTTCTGGAAGGTGCGGCAGATCCCGAGCGCTGTGCGCCGGTACGCGGGAAGGTGGCCGATGTCGCTCCCACCGAAGCGGATCCGTCCGCTGTCCGGGCTGAGGGCACCCGTCACGAGGTTAAAGAATGTGGTCTTGCCGGCGCCGTTCGGGCCGATGATCGCGTGGATACCGCCGGCCGCGACGCTGAGATCGAGGCCCGCGAGGACGACGAGCGTCCCGAAGCTCCGGGAGAGCCGGTCAACCGCGAGCAGCGGCTCGCTCATCGCGTGCCGAGAGTCGGGCCAGGAGGGCCGCGTCGAGGAGGCCCTGCGGCCGAACGAGCATCATGATCAGCACCAGGAGTCCGTAGAGGATCTCGCGCCAGTCCTTCACCCAGCGTAGGAGTTCGGGCAGGACCGAGAGGATCGTCGCGCCCGCCACCGCACCCCAGAAGCTCGCGAGCCCGCCGAAGACGGCGTAGAGCATGACGAAGAGCGACCGGCCGACGCCAAACGCCTCGGGATCGATGAAGAGGGTGTAGTGGGCGTAGAGCCCGCCGCCGAGCCCGGCGATGACGCCGCCCGTCGCGAAGGCCACGAGCTTCACGTACGTCGAGTTCACGCCCATCGCCTCGGCGGCCGCCTCGTCGTCGCGGAGCGCGGCGAAGGCGCGCCCCATCCGCGAGCCGCTGACTCGCGTGAAGAAGTAGACGAGGATGGCCAGCACCCCGAGCACGTGCCAGATGGTCGTGGCGGGCGGGATTCCGGCGAACCCGACGGGCCCGCCGAACGCCGGCGCGTTCAGGAACAGGACGCGGACCATCTCGCCGAAGCCAAAGGTGACGAGCACGAGATAGAGCCCGCGGAGCCGCAGAGCCGGAAAGCCGACAGCGAGCCCGACCAGGCCACCGACGAGAGCGCCGGCGGCGAGCGCCAGCGGGAAGGGCGTCCCGTGGCGCACGGTGAGGTAGGCGGACGCGTATGCGCCGAGCGCCATGAAGCCGCCCTGGCCCGCCGAGAGTTGCCCCGCGGACGCGGGCAGGTAGAACGACAGCGCCATGATGACGTCGATCCCCGCGAAGATCAGGATCGAGACGGTGTGATCCGAGAGCACGAGCCTCAGCCGCTCTGGAGCCTGGCGCCCAAGAGGCCGGTCGGCCGCGCCAGGAGGATCAGGATCATCACCGCGAACGCGAACGCGTCGCGGTATGACGACTCGAGGTAGCCGACGCTCAGCGCCTCGACGACGCCGATGACCAGACCGCCGACCATCGCGCCCGTGACATTTCCGAGCCCGCCGAGCAGCATGATGGCGAGCCCCTTGAGGCCGACCTTGACGCCGAAGAATGGGCTCAGGCCGGTGAAGTTCCACGCGAGGAGGACGCCGGCCGCCCCGGCGAGCGCCGAGGCGATCGCGAACGTGATCACGATCGCCAGCGACACGTTGATGCCCATGAGCCCGGCGACCGTTGGATTCTCCGCCGTCGCGCGGATCGCCATGCCCGTCGGCGTCGAGCGCAGAAAAAGCTCGAGCAAGGCCATCAACGCCACGGACGTGCCGAGGATCAGGAGCTGGAGCGTGGAGAGTGTGACGGGGCCGAGGGCGAGGGCCGCCGCCGCGAAGGGCGCCGGGAACGCCACCGGCTCGGCGCCGAAGATTTTCACCACGACGTGCTGGAGCACGAGCCCGACGGCGATCGTCGTCATCAGCGGTGTGACGTGGCTCCCTCGGCTGCGCACGGGGCGGAACGCGACGCGTTCGACGACGACGCCGAGGGCCGCCGCCGCGAGCATGGCGCCGCCGAGCGTCGCCCAGGGCGGGAATCCCGCGAGCGCCAGGGCGAGTCCCACGTAGGCGCCGACCATGAAGATGTCGCCGTGCGCCAAGTGGAGCAGGTTCAGCACACCGAAGATGAGCGTGTAACCGATCGCGACCAGTGCGTAGGCGCCGCCGAGCATCAGCCCGTTGACGAGCTGCTGAACGAACATTGTGCGCGATGATACACCTGGATTGACAGGGCTCGGTCCGCCGTATTACCGTCGCCCAACCGATGAACGCCCTCACGAAGATCCGCATCTTTCCCACGGGTATGCGGCTGCACGAGTGGATCGCGTTCGCCGAGGGCTACTTCCGCGCGCAGGACCTCGATCCGGAGGTGATGTGGGACGTCTATCACGGTCAGATGAAGGCGTGGACCGGCGGCTACAAGGCTCGCCCGCAAGACCAGCCGTTCCTCGAGGGCACGCAGGCCATCGGCAACGCGTGCGCGTGGGGCAGCGTGTGCAACGCGGGCGCCGGTATGGGAAAGTTCGTGCCCGACGCCTACGGCGTGGCGCGGCACGCGATCTACGTGCGCCCCGACTCGCCCATCCGACGGCCCGAAGACCTTCGCCGCGTGCCAGTCGCGGTCGGGCTGATGGCGGGCAGCCACTACAACGTGCCCTACCGGCTCGAGAAGTACCTGCCGCTCGAGGATATCAAGATCGCGCCGGTCGGCGGCTTCGGGCGCCGGCTCGAAGCGCTGCTGAAGGGCGAGGTTGAGGCGGCGAGTCTCCTCGACCCTCAGATCTACATGGCCGAGGAGCTGGGCTTGCGAAAGATCCTCGACGGAGAGTTCAACACGCTCTGGTGGGTGGACGAGGCAAGCGAGCGGGACGTCCTGCGGTGCTACTTCACGGCGCTCGCGCGCGCCGATGAAGCGATCGATCGCGACCTCGCGCGATACCTGCCGCTCTGGAAGAAGTGTATTCCACCCGAGTTCGCCGACCGGCCGTGGCACGTGAACCAGTGGGGTGCCGGTGAGCGCTTCGTCTTCGCGCCCTATCCAGCCGAAAAGCTCGCGGAAGTCATGGCCGCGATTCATCGCTGGGGCATGGGTCGCGAGATGCACGTCACGGAATTCGACCGGCTCGCGCTGTCGCTCGCGTGAGCGGAGGGGCTGACATGATCGGGATCCGGCGTCGGGCGGTTGGGGTCGCTCTCGTCTCGCTGCTGCTCGCGAGCCTGGCGCTGGCCCCGGCCGCGGGCGCGAAGCTGGCGGGAGACAAGGTGCGGCTCGGCGTGATCATGCCGATGGCCGGCCTGTTCGTGGATTGGGGCCAGCACGGGCTGATCGGCGCCGAGTTCGCGCGCGACGAGATCAACGCCGCCGGCGGGATCGGTGGCCTGCCGCTCGAGCTCGTGGTCGCCGACGACCGAGGTGATCCGAAGGAATCGGTCACGCTGACGCGCCGCCTCGCGCAGACCGACCGCGTCCTCATGATCCACGGGTCGATCTCGAGCTCGAGCGCCGGTGTCATGTTTCCGCTGTCGGCGAGCCTGAAGATTCCGATCATCACCCCGACCGCCGCCGCGCCCGGGCTCACCGACAAGTTCCGGCCCTGGGCCTACACGATGAACCCCGGCGCGGCCAAGGCGCTCGGCACGGGACTCGCCGCCCTCCGCAAGCACCACCCGGGCGTCAAGAAGGCGACCATCCTCTACAACCAGGCCGACGGGATCTCCACGGCGGAGGCGACGCGGGTGATGCCGGCCACGTTCCAGCAGGCGGGTATCGAGCTCCTCGACTCGATCACCTTCCAGACGGGCGATCTCGACTTCAGCGCCCAGGTCACCCGCGCTCTCGCCAAGCAACCCGACATGCTCTTCCTCGGCTCCGGATCGCGCGAGGCCGCGCTCGTCGCCAAGGAGGCGCGCAGGCAGGGGTACAAGGGGCCGTTCCACGGCGGCGTCGCGACCGCCACGCCGGACCTCATTGCGCTCGGCGGCGACGTCGTCGAGGGGTGGTACACCACGACGTATGCGTGGAACGAGCGACCGATCCCGCGCGTGCAGGCGTTCGTCAAGAAGTTCCTCGAGCGCTCCGGGGGCAAGCGCCCCAACTCGTCCGGCCTCGCGATGTACGACCAGCTCTTCATCTCCAAGATGTGCATCGAGACGACTGGTGTGACCAACAAGCCCGACGACCTCGAGAGCGATCGGGACAAGCTCGCGAAGTGCTGGGCGGGTCTCAAGGGCTACGACGGCGCCATCGGCGCGGTCACGATGAACGAGCTCGGCGTGAACGTCGGACACATCTGGGCCCTCACCGTCAAGCGGGGCGTCTTCACGCTCGCCGAGTAGTCACGCGTGACCGTCTCGGTGCTGCCGATCCTGCCGACGTCCGTCGTCGGCAGCTACGCGATCCCGGCCTGGCTGTGGGCCGCCTACGAGAAGATCGAGGCGGGCGGCTTCGGCGCGATGGACCGCGCGGAGACGGAGAACGACGCCGTCGAGACGGCGATCCGCGATCAGGAGCGAGCCGGCGTCGACCTGATCTCCGACGGCGAGATGCGACGCCAGGGGTTCATCGTGTCGATCTTCAAGTACTTCGGCGGGCTCCGGCCGCTCGAGTCCCGCCGGAAGGTCGGGGTCCTGTCCTACGACGGTCACGTGTTCTACGAGCCGGTCGAGCGCATCTCGGCGCCCGACGGGCTCGGGACGCTGAAGGAGCTGGACTACCTCCGGCAGGCGACGACCCGCCCGTTCAAGATCACGCTCCCGGGCCCCCTCACGCTCGCCACACAAATCACCAAGGGGGGACCCTATCGCGATCGTTACGAGGTCGCGGCCGACCTGGCGCCGATCCTGAACCGGGAGCTCCGCGCGCTCGCCGACGGCGGCGCCCGCAACCTCCAGCTCGACGACGTCTTCCAGAGCTTCATCATGGATCCGAAGCGGCTGGTGGAGTTCTACGACCGCTGCTTCGAGGGCGTGGCGGTCGAGCGGCGCTTCTGGCACATCTGCTTTGGGACACTCGAGGGTTCGGCTTCGGGGAGCGGACCTATCGACCGCTGTTCCCGACGATCTCGAGCGTCTGCGCCGACCAGCTCGTGTTCGAGTTCGCCAATCGCGAGATGGCCGAGAGCGGGCTCTGGCGTGAGTTCGACTGTCCCAAAGAGCTGGGTGCCGGTGTGCTGGATCTCAAGAACTTCTACGTCGAGAGCGCGGAGCTGGTCGCGCGGCGGATCCGCCGTGTCTTAGAGACCGTGCCGGCGGAGCGCCTGTGGATCAATCCCGACTGCGGGCTCGCGAGGCTCCCGCGCCATCTCGCGTTTGCCAAGCTCCAGGCGCTCGTGGCCGGCACGCGCCAGGTGCGCGCCGAGCTCGGCCTGGCTCGCACCTCGCTCAGGCCACCCTCGGCAGCACCGAGCACGAGCTCCGATACAACGGAGCCGGCTCGCACCGCTCTCAGGCCACCCTCGGCAGCACCGAGCACGAGCTCCAATACATGAAGCTGTACAAGCCCGAGGTCGAGGCGCAGCAGTTCTGGAACCCGTACACCCAGACCATGCCGCGGGCCGACCTCGACCGTTTGCATCTCCGCAAGCTCCAGACCGTGATCGCGTACGCGTACGCGCGGAGTCCGATGTACCGGAAGTTGCTCGAACGCCACAAGGTCCGGCCCGAACAGATCCGCACCATGGACGACTTCCTGAAGCGCCTGCCGTTCATCGACAAGCAAGAGGTCCTCGACGCGCAGGCCGTCAGCCCGCCGTTCGGCGAGGCGCTTGCCGTCTCCGAGGAGTTTTTCCATCAGCGCTTCGCCACCTCCGGCTCGACCGGCGCGCCGCTCCACATCCCGCTCACGTACCACAGCGCCGAGCTCTGGGGCGAGTCGTGGGTGTACGTCTACTGGGCCGCGGGTCTTCGCGCGCGCCACAGCTTTTACTTCCCGTTCAACTGGGGGATCTTCGCAGCCTTCTGGTCGGCCTACATGGGAGTACGCCGCCTCGGCGCCACCGTCGTCTCGGGCGGAGGGCTCGACAGCAAGGCGCGGCTGCGCCAGATCGAGCAGTACCGTCCCGACGTCATGCTGGCGACGCCGACTTACGCGCTCTACCTCGGCGAGACGGCGCGGGGGATGGGCATGGACCTCGCCAAGACCTCCATCTCGCACGTCATCGTCGCCGGCGAGCCCGGCGGCAGCATCCCCGCCACGCGCCAGGCGATCGAGGACCTGTGGGGCGCCAAGTGCTACGAGCTCTACGGAATCGCGGAGCTCGGTCCGACGAACCCCGGCTGCCCTCTGCAGGGCGGGGTCCATCTTTGCGAGGAGTGGTATCACGCCCTGGTCGTCGACGAGTCGGGCAACACGGTGCCCTACGGCGAGGTGGGCGAGCACATCGTGACGAGCTACATCCAGGACGGTCAGCCGCTCATCAAATACCGCACGCACGACCTCGTCCGCTGGACGGATCAACCCTGTGGCTGCGGGACGACGTGGCTCTATTACCCGGGCGGCGTGCTCGGCCGCACCGACCACATGATCATCGTCAAGGGTGTCAACGTCTATCCGTCGGCGGTGGAAGCGATGCTGCACCGGGTGACGGGGCTCACCGAGCACTACGAGCTGCACGTCGGCCGGGACGCGGCCAACGACTTCGTGACCGTCAAGGCCGAGGCGCGGCCGGAGCTCGACGAGCGGCGCTACGGCGAGCTACGCCGCGACGCCGAGGCGGTCTTCAAGTCGGCCATCGGCGTCAGCATCGGCGTCGAGGTGCAGAAGCCGGGGAGCCTCCCACGCTACGAGCTGAAGGCCAAGCGCTTCTTCGACCATCGCCCGGCTGCGCACCGCTGGCAACTCGGGGGGAGGACTGGCGCATGACGCGCGAGGAGACGCTCGAGCGCATCCGCGATCTGCAGGCGCGGGTCCACGAGCTGCGACAGGCGAGCGACAATCCGGCCATCGAGCGCACTATGCAGCTCCTCGACCTCTACTGCCACATGGCTCGATGGGAGCTCGGCGACGTCCAGGCGATGATCCCCGAGGCGGAAGCGCCATGATGGACTGGGCGGCGCTGGGCGACGAGACGGTCGATCTCCTGCGCCGCTATCTGATGATCGACACCACGAATCCTCCCGGCAACGAGATCGCCGGAGCCCGGTTTCTCGCCGACGTCCTGGCTCGCGACGGAATCGAAAGCGAGACGATCGAGGCGGCGCCCGGGCGCGCCAGCCTCCGCGCACGCCTCGCCGGCGACGGCTCGCTGGGCGGGATCGTCCTCCACCATCACATCGACGTCGTGTACGCCGACCGCCGTTACTGGACAGTGGATCCATTCGGAGGCGTGATCGCCGACGGCTACCTCTACGGGCGCGGCGCGATCGACATGAAATCGACCGGGATCCTGCACCTGGCCACCCTGCTGGCGCTCAAGCGCGCGCGCGTGCCGCTCACGCGCGACCTCGTGTTTCTCGCGACGGCCGATGAGGAGGCTGGGAGCGAGCTCGGCGCGCAGTTCGTTGCGAATCGTCGCCGCGACTGGCTCGCCGGCGCCGAGTACGCGATCTCCGAGCTTGGAGTGATCCAGACGCATTCCGGTCTCACAGCGCCGCTCGCCGCCATCGTCATCTCGGAGAAGACGGGCCTGCCGCTCACGCTCACGGCCCGCAGCGAGCCGGGGCACGGCTCCATGCCGTGGCCCGACACCGCGCCGAATCGGCTGGTCCGAGCGCTCAACCGGCTGCTCGAGGCCGAACGGCCGGTGCGTGTGCTCCCGGAGGTGCAGGAGTTCTTCTCCCGCATGGCCGGTCTCCTGCCGTCCGACCAGGGCGCCGGCTACGACGATCTTGCGCGCCATCTTCAAGAGACGGCGTTTCGCGCGAGGTTTTTCGCGAACCGGCAGTTCGCCGCGATGGTCCGGACGACCTTCGCGGTGACGATGCTGCGGGGCAGCGAGAAGAGCAACGTCATCCCGCCCGAAGCGGCGGCCCAGATCGACTGCCGGATGCTGGCGGGCGACGACCCTGAGGAGATCGCCGGCTGGGTCCGGCGCGTCATCGCCGACCCGAACGTCCAGGTCGAGATCGACAGGGAGCCGCAGGTCCCGAACCTCTCGCCGCCCGATACCGAGCTCTACAAGGCCATGGCCGACACACTGCGGCGGCGGGTGCCGGGCGCCGTGGTGGCGCCGATGATCCTGGTTGCCTTCACCGACAACTGGGTCTTCCGACGCTGCGGGCTTCACGGCTACGGCTTCAGTCCCTTCGTCATCGAGGAGCCGGAGCTGCAGCGGATCCACGGCAACGACGAACGCATCTCGCTGGAGAACCTGCGCGAGGGCGTGCGCGCTTACACGGAGATGCTGGTGGACGTGGCGGGTCCCTAGCCCGGGAAGTCCCCGCACCGCCAGCGCGAGGAGACATTCATGGACCGGCCGATCAAGTGGAAGAACGGGGCGCGGTGTGCGGTGATGATCTCATTCGACGTCGACGGCGAGAGCCCGTGGATCCTTCGCGATCCCGCGCTCGCCGAGCGGCCGCTCCACATGGGCATGGGCGCCTACGGGCCGAAGACGGGCATGCCGCGGATCCTCCGGATCCTCGACCGTTACGACCTGAAGTGCGGCTTCTTCATCCCGGGCTGGATCGTCGAGCGCTACCCCGATATGGCCCGCGAGGTGCTGCGGCGCGGCCACGAGATCGGCCACCACGGATACCTGCACGAGAAGCCCTTCTTCCTCTCAGGGCGCGAGGAGGAGGAGGCCCTGCTCGTGAAGACGCTGGACATCTTCCAGAACGTGCTCGGCATCCGGCCGCAGGGCTCCCGCGCGCCGTCCTGCGATCCGAGCAAGCACACGATGGAGCTGCTCCGCAAGCACGGGTTCGTCTATCACAGCAACCTGATGGACGCCGATCTGCCCTACTGCCACAAGACACCGTACGGCGAGCTGGTCGAGCTGCCCACGGCGTGGGTCAACGACGACTGGGTGTACTTCGGGTTCAGCGCCGTTCCGCCGGTGGGCAACGGGATCTGGAGCCAGGAGGACGTGTTCGAGATCTGGAAGGAGGAGTTCGAGGGCGCGTACGAGGAGGGCGGGTTCTTCAACGTCATGGGCCACCCGCAAGTCATCGGTCGCCCGTCGCGGATGCGGATGGTCGAGCGGCTGATCCAGCACATCCTCGCGAAGAAGGACGTCTGGCTCGCGCGGCCTATCGAGATCGCGGAGCACTACCTGAGCCAGCGGTAAGTGAATCAGCCGGGCCCCACGTTCCGGGAACCGAGCTCTCTCGAGCGCGCCTTCAACAGGGCGTTTGGTGTTTTGGTCGGCTGGGGGCTCGGCCCGCGCGATTACTATCTCTTGCAGGTGAGAGGTCGGAAGACGGGTCGCGTGTTCGCTACTCCGGTGAGTCTGGTGGAGCTCCAGGGCACGCCCTTCCTGGTGGCCCCTCGAGGGCGTACCCAGTGGGTACGTAACGCCGAAGCCGCCGGGCACGTCACCCTGAAACGGGGATCGAGCAGCCGGCGCTTTCGGCTCCGCGCCGTCCCCGACGCCGACAAGCCGCCGGTGCTGCGCGCCTACCTCGACCGGTTCAGACCGGCCGTCCAGCGCTATTTCCCGGTGCCCGCGGGCTCGCCTGCCGACGCATTTGTTGAAATCGCCGAACGCTATCCCGTCTTCGAATTGCGGCCGCCGTCCAACGATGCGGAGGAACGCCGATGAAGCTGAGCGTCGACAGTCTGACGACTGGCCTGCAGTTCCACGGAGAGGTGCAGGGCAAGCGCCAGCACTACTACGTCCTCTCCAGCGCGCGGCAGTACTTCGTCATGTCCCTCTCGCTCAGCAAGCGAGACGCCGGAAACTTCAACCTCGTCAGCCGGTCGGTCGTTGACCGGCTCCATCGTCGGCTTCGGGGCCGGCGGGGGCTCACCGCGAGGCTCGTGTTCACTCGATCGAAGAACCGCCGCGCCGTGCCCTCGCCGCTGGCCGCGCTGAACATGCTCTACGTGCTGGTGGCGACGGGCCGGGCGACCATCGATCCGCGCCGCAAGTCGGCCCGCGAGATCTTCTTCAACGTGGCGCGAAACGCCCGCTGAGGCCCAGTGTCCGCACTGTCGATCCGTCGAGCGGCCCGGCGCGACGCCCCGGTGATCTTCCGGCTCATCCGCGGACTCGCCGAGTACGAGCGATTGGCGCACCAGATGGAGGCGACCGTCGGGCAGATCCGCCGCCACGGTTTCGGGCGGCGGCGCTACTTCGACGCGCTCATCTGCCGGCGGGGCCGTACCGCCGTGGGCTTCGCGCTCTATTTCTTCACGTACTCGACCTTCATGGGACGTCCGACGCTCTACCTGGAGGACCTCTTCGTGCTCCCCGAGGAGCGCGGCCGGGGCGCCGGCCGGGCGCTTCTGGCAGAGCTGGCGCGGATCGCGGTGCGGCGCGGCTGCGGTCGCCTGGAGTGGGCGGTGCTCGACTGGAACACGCCCTCGATCAGGTTCTATCGAAAGCTCGGGGCGCAGCTGCGCAAGGAATGGATCCTCACCCGCCTCACCGGCCCGCCGCTCAGCCGGCTGGCGCGTCGACGCCGGCTTCGCCAGGGGGCGGCCACGGCGGCGCGCTGAGGCGACGCCGGCCGTCGTTCGCGAGCCTGACCGCGGGGTCGCCGGGCTCGAACTTCCGGTCCCACAGCTTGCATGTGACCTGCTTGTGGCGCTGGTCGAGCCCCTCGCAGTAATTCGTGAACTCGCAGCGCCGCACGAGGTCGCCGTAGCCCAGCCGGATCTTCCTGAACCAGTCAGGGTCGGCGAGGGTCTGGCGCGCGGCGGCCACGCAGTCGGCCTCGCCCCGCTCGAGGATCCCTTCCGCCTGGTCGAAGGTCGCGATACCGCCGCTGGTGACGACTGGTGTTTCCCATCCGGCGTCGCGGATCGCGCCGCGGATGGCCGCGGCCAGGGGGACGTTCCGGCCGAAGGGGCCGCGCGCGTCCGAGAGAACGGTCGGCATGCACTCGTAGCCCGACGCTCCAGTATAGGGATAGACGGCTTCGCCGATTTTCGGCTGCTTGGCGTCTTCGAAGCGTCCGCCCTTGGAGACCGACAGGTAGTCCACGCCTGCCGCGGCGAACCGGACGCCGAACCAGATCGCGTCGTCGAGGTCGCTGCCGCCCTCGGTCACCTCGTCGCCCAGATACCGGATGCCGACGACGTAGTCCTCGCCGACGCGTGCCCGGACGGCCGCCAGCACTTCCAGCGGCAACCGGACGCGGTTCTCGCGCGAGCCGCCATAGCCGTCGGGCCGGGCGTTCAACCGCGAGAGGAACGACGCCATCGTGTAGGCGTGGGCGTAGTGCAGCTCGACGCCGTCGAAGCCCGCCTCGCGGGCGCGCCGCGCGGCCTCGGCGAAAAAGGCGGGGAGGACCTGTGGCAGCTCTCGGACGTGGGGCAGGTGCAGGTCCCAGATTCGCTCGCGGTAGCCGTAGTCGAGCGCTTCGAGCTCGCGGTCGGTCAGCACGGTTTCGATCGTCACGCGGTCCGCGGTGAGGAGCAGCTCGCGCACGTTCTCCTCGGGCGCCTCGCGCCAGCGCGGGTCGTCGAGCCAGAGGGCAAGCTGACCGCGCAACGCGTCGGTGATCGCGAGATATCGACCGAAGAATCGCTCGGGCTCGGGGCGGCGCCGCACGGTGACGAAATCGAGGATCTGGATGAAGAGCCGCGTCCGGCCCCGGCTCCGGTCGCGGACCGTCTCGACGAGGGCCTGCAGCCCGGGAATGAACCGGTCGTCGCCGATTCGCAGCAGGGGACCGCTCGCGACGTCACGGATGCCGGTGGCCTCCACGACGAGCACACCGGGCTGCCCCTCGGCGAACCGCGCATACCACTCGAGGACCTCGGGCGTGACGAACCCATCGTCGGTCGCCCGCCACGGCACCATCGCCGGCACCCACGTCCGCTCCGCGGCGGTCAGCTGCCTGCCGATCCGGATCGGGGAGAACCAGCGGGCGCGCGCGGCGTCCTCGCGCGTCGGCCAGTGGGCCGGCGGCAGCGGGTGACGAACACGGTGCGCGGGAGGATTCACTTTATTTAAACCTAGACTATCAAAATATATCCTATCTGGGCCTGGACGCTCTCCGTATAGACAGCCGCTTTCGCAGGCGGTCGAGGAGACCACGGAGCGTGCGTAGCTCGCGGGCCGGGAGCTCGGCGAGGAGCGCGGTGAGGACGCGATGATGGCGGCGCTGGGCTCGGCGCACGAGGCGGCGTCCCTTCGGGGTCAGCGTCAGGCGGAAGGCGCGGCGGTCCTCGGGATGGACGGCCCGGCGGACGAGCCCCTCGGCGTGGAGCCGGTCCACGATGCCGGTGAGATTGCCCGCCGTGACCAGGAGCCGGCGCGAGAGCTCGACGAACGTGAGGCCGTTCGGCTCGCGGTCGAGCTGGTTCAGGACGTCGAACTGCGGGAAGGTGCAGTGCACCCCGACGGCGCGCCGCAGCTCGCGCTCGACGAGCGCGTGGGCGTGGAGCAGCCGCAGCCACGTGCTGACCGCCAGGTGGCGGTCGGGGGCCCGCCTCACTCGGCGAGGCAGGCGAATCCGTCGATCTCGATCAGGCAGCCCTCCGCGGCGTCGTAGAGGTCTCGCACACCGACCAGGGTCATCGCGGGGAAGTGCTTGCCGAAGTACTCGCGATAGACGACGCCGATCGGCGTGCCCTGCCGCTTGAACTCGCCGGCGTCCAGCACGTAGATGGTGAGCTTCGCGACGTCGGTGAGCTGGCCGCCCGCGGCGGTGACGAGGGTCTTCAAGTTCTCGCACACCTGCCGGAACTGGGCGATCAGGTCGCCCTTGCCGACGACCCGGCCGTCACGGTCCTTCGCGACCTGACCGGCGAGGAACAGCACGCGGCCGCCCCGGGTCTCGGCGGCGTGGGAGTAGCCGACGGGCTTCATGAGCGACGGCGGATTGTGGAGCTCGATCCGGCGGGTCATCGGGGCCTCCTCATTCATAGACGCGCCAAACCACTCAGGATGTGCCGTCCAGCACGATCGTCTCCCCGTTCGTCGCGTCGTCGTGGACCAGCTTGGCCGCCACCGCGGCGATCTCCGCCGGGTCGATGAGCCGGCGGCCGGGGTTGATGCGCGCCATCGCCGCGACGGCCTCCTCGAAAGATTTCCCCGTCTTGGCCGCGATATTCCGCGCGCTGTTCCACACGAGGTCGGTGGCCGCGAACCCGGGGCAGATGGCGTTGACGGTGACGCCCGTGCCGGAGACCTCGGCGGCGAGGGCGCGGGTGAGGCCGACGAGCGCGTGCTTGGAGGCGGTGTACGCGGTGACGTACGGGGCGCCGTGGAGCCCGGCGAGCGAGGCGATGTTGATCACGCGCCCCCAGCGACGCTCGAGCATCGCCGGCAGGACGGCGCGCGTGAGCAGATAGGGCCCGGTCGCGTTGACCCGCAGGTGACGTTCCCACAGCGCCGGCTCGGTCTTCGCGAAGGGCGCCGACTCGGCGATTCCCGCGTTGTTGACGAGGACGTCGATCGCGCCGAGCCTGGCGCGGATTTCTTGCATCGCATGGGTGATGGCATCGACATCGGTCACGTCCAGCGCGAGCGGCATCGCCTCGACGCCGAGTCGGCGAACCGCACCGGCCGTCGCCTCCACCGACTGCGGTGATCGCGAGGCCACCGCGACGTGGCACCCGTCGCGGGCCAGCGCGAACGCGATTTCTCGACCGATCCCGCGTCCGCCCCCGGTGACGAGAGCGACCCGCGTCACCGGCATACTCACGGGCTCTCCACGCAGAAGAAGAAGAAGAGGGGGCGGCTGGTCGATGTATCGTCGCGCGTGGGGTCCGTCAGGCAGCGCACGCGCGGCGAGCTGCTGCTCTGGGGCGCTCCGCCCGACGGCCGCGTCGCGCATCCGGTGATCATCCCGAGCAAGACCAGCAGCGCCATCGAGCGTCGCGACCAATTCATGCGGTCATTCTAGCGCGGGATCAGGTATATATAGCCTCGCGATTCATGTCGCGCGCGTTCGCCCGATGCTCGCTCGTGGACGCCGTCGGCCGGCTGCGACCGGCGATGAGGGTGCTGCTGCCGCCGGGGTGCGGCGAGCCCGCCGCGCTCCTCGCCGAGATCTGTCGCCAGTCCGCGCGATTACCCGATCTGACGCTGCTGGGCGGCGTCCACCTCGGCGACTATCCCTTCGCGCGGCCCGAGCACGCGGCGCTCCGCTTTGCGACGTGGCACATGTCGCCGCGCCTGGACGAGGCGCGGCGCCGGGGGCGGGTCGAATTCGTGCCGATGCGCTATTTCGATCTCGTCAGCCAGTTCGCCGCCGGCGGCGCGTGGGCGCCGGATTGCGTCCTGGTCCACTGCGCGCCGCCGGACGCGCGCGGCTATTTGAGCCTCGGCGTCTCCGTGAGCGTGGCGCTGCCGGCGGCCCGCCGCGCCCCGCTCGTGATCGCCCAGGTGAACGCGGCGATGCCGCGCACGCTCGGCAACGCCTTTCTCCATCGGAGCCAGATCGATTGCTGGGTCGAGGCGGACGAGCCGCTCACGCCGTATCCGCCTCCACCGATCGGCGAGGTCGAGCGCGCCATCGGGCGCCACGTCGCCGGGCTGGTGCCCGACGGAGCGACGGTGCAGGTCGGGATCGGCGCGATTCCCCAGGCCGTGCTCGAGGCGCTGGTGAACCACCGCGACCTCGCACTGCACTCGCTGCTCGTCGACGCATCCGTGACGCTCGTGGAGCGAGGCGTCGTGACCAATGCGCTGAAGCGCGTCCACCGCGGGCGCATGGACATCGGCGAGGCGATGGGGACGCGTCGGCTCTTCGACTTCCTGCACGAGAACCCCCTCGTGAACATGGAGTCGTCCGGCTTCGTTCACGATCCCGAGATCGTGGCGCAGCTCGATCGCTTCGTGGCCATCAACTCCGCGCTCGAGGTCGACCTCGGTGGGCAGGTGACCGCGGAGAGCCTGGGTCCGCGCCAGGTGGCGGGAATCGGAGGCCAGTTCGACTTCGTCCTCGGCGCCTCCCGCTCTCGCGGTGGCGCGGCGATCATCGCCCTGCCCTCGACGGGACGCGACGGTGCCGTGTCGCGGATCGTCCCACGCCTTCAGGCGGGCGCGGCGGTGACGAGCCCGCGAGCGCTGGCCGATTGGGTCGTGACCGAGCACGGAGTGGCGCGGCTACGTGGAAGGGGAGAACGGGGACGGGCCGAGGCGCTCACCGCGGTCGCCCATCCCCGGTTTCGGGAGGAGCTGCGTGCTACGTCTTAGCGGCGTCGATCTTCTCGAAGATCTCCTCGTCTCTCGGAAACCGGTAGGTCGTCTCGTTGGTGTAGACGACGTCATCGTTGATCGACACCTCGAAGATCCCGCTGTGGCCTTCCTTGAGGACTGCGGTGATTCCGTACTTGTTCTTGATGGCGGCCTGCAAACTGGAGGCCTGGGGGAGGTAGTTTCACTCCCCGCAATATCTGATCTGGATGTTCATGCACGCCTCCTCCCTGAGAAAGTGACCCTCATTCTAATATGATGCAGCACAACCGTGAGGAGATTCCGTGACGCCTGCCCTCATCGACACCGACCCCGGGATTGACGACGCCCTCGCCCTGCTCCTCGCATGGAGCTCACCCGAGATCCAGGTGGAAGCGATCACGACGGTCGCCGGGAACGTGCCCCTCCATTTGGCGAACACGAACGTCTTGCGCCTGCTGGCGCTCCGACGCCCGACGCCACGACCGGTCGTGGCTCCGGGAGCGGCGAGCCCACTGGCTCGGGCGCTGACGACCGCGACGCGCTACCACGGCGAGGACGGGCTCGGCGACCTCCCGGACTGGCCCAGTGTCGAGCCCGTGCCCGCGTCGCCGGACGCGGTGAGCGTCATCATCGACGCGGCTCGCCGGCACGGTCGGGAGCTCACGCTCGTGGCCCTCGGGCCCCTGACGAACCTCGCGCTCGCGCTCAAAGAGGATGCGGCGGCGGTGGGGCGGGTCGGGCGCGTCGTCGCCATGGGGGGCGCGGTCGACGTGCCCGGCAACGTCACTCCCACGGCCGAATTCAACATGCACGTGGACCCCGAAGCGGCCCATCGCGTGCTCGCGGCCGGACTGCCGCTCGAGCTGGTACCTCTTGACGCGACGCGCCAGGCGGTGCTGCCGCGCGCCGGTATGCGGGCCGCGCTCGCGCGGTCGCCGGGTACGCTCGCCTTGCGGATCCAGGCGTTCAGCGAGCGCGCCTTCCGGATCGCGCACGGCGACGGCTCGCAGGGCGTGGCGCTCCACGATCCGCTGGCCGTCGCCGTGGCGGTCGATCCGTCGCTCGCCAAGTGGGAGGCGGTGCGCCTCGCCATCGGGCCGGACGGCGAGACACTGCGCGCGAGCGGCGCGCCCAATTGCCGCGTCGCGAAAGGCGTGGAGAGCGACCGATTTCTCCGACTGTTCCTCGATCGCCTGTGTCCGCCGACGTCACGGCGCAGCGCGTCCTCGTAGTCGGCTCGGCGAACGTCGACTTCACCGTCGCGGCGCCGCGGCTGCCGGCCGTCGGCGAGACAGTCAGCGGCGGCACGCTGCTCGTCAACCACGGGGGGAAAGGCGCGAATCAAGCGGTCGCCGCCCGTCGCCTCGGCGCCGAGGTGCGCTTCGTCGGGTGCGTGGGCGACGACGGCTCCGGCCGTGAGATCCGCGCGGCGCTCGAGGCGGAGCGGATCGGTGTCGACGGTGTGGGTGTGACGCGTGAGGCCGCGACGGGTACGGCGCTCATCGTGGTGGACGGCGAGGGACGCAACCAGATCGCCGTGGCGCCCGGAGCGAACTGGCGGCTCGCGCTCGAGCACGTCCGATCCCGCGCGGACGACTTCGTGTGGGCGCAGGTCGCGCTCTGCCAGCTCGAGACACCGCTCGAAACCGTCGCATGGGCGCTCGAGGAAGCTCGGCGGCGGGGCGCCGTCACGGTGCTGAATCCCGCGCCCGTCCGCGAAGGCCTCGCCGACCTCTGGCGGTTCGTGGATTACCTGACGCCGAACGAGGGCGAGGCAGAGCGACTTACGGGCATCGCCGTGCGGGATGTTCGATCCGCCGCCGCCGCGGGCCACGCCCTTCGGAGGCGCGGTGTGGGCACCGTGATCGTGACGCTCGGCGCCGCAGGCGCGCTGGCCTGCACGGGAGAGGGGGACGGCGAGAGGGTGATGCGAGCTCCGGCGCACGCGGTGACGGTGGTGGATACGACGGCCGCGGGCGACGCGTTCAACGGCGCGCTGGCCGTAGCGCTCGGCGGGACGTCTAGACTCGAGGACGCGCTTCGATTCGCCAACGCGGCCGCCGCTCTCGCGTGCACCCGTCGGGGCGCGCAGCCGTCGCTGCCGACCCGCGCCGAGGTTGATGGGTTGCTGCGGGCGAGCGAGCGCGGAGACCTACCGTGAGGCGCTGGGGAATAGCGCACTAGGGGAGACGCCCGCGCAGCGCGCGTACGCGCTCGATGGCCGACTCGACGCGCGCCGGGTCCAGCGTCCCCTTCGCGACGGCCTGGCGAATCGCCGCGAGCGCCACCTGCGCGGCCGAGCCTCCGTCGGGCAGCCGGTCGTCAACGATGAGTAGCACGTCCACCCCCGCGTCGAGGGCCAGCACCGCCGCCTCGCCGATCCCGTAGTGCTGTTCGATCGCGCCCATGCGCAGGTCGTCACTGATCACGGGACCCTTGAAGCCGAGCTCGCCCCGGAGGAGCCCGCCGATCGTCGCGCGCGAGAGCGTCGCCGGGCGCTGATCGTCGAGCTGCCGGTTGAAAACATGCGCCGTCATCACGCTGTCGGCGAATCCTTCCCCGATCAATGCGCGATAGGGCACGAGCTCCAGCTCGGGTGCCGCGGTCGCGGTGACATCGGTGAAGCCGCGGTGAGAGTCGCCGAAGCTCGAACCGTGGCCCGGGAAGTGCTTCAGCGCGGTCAGCACGCCCTCCGCCCGCAGCCCCTGCACGAAGGCGCGCGCGTGCTCGGTGACCAGCTGCGGATTCGCCCCGAAGCTCCGCGCCGCGCCGACGATGACCGGGTTCGCAGGGTTGTAGCCGACGTCCACCACCGGCGCCAGGTTCCAGTTGATCCCCACGGCGCGCAGCATCGTGCCGATGCGGCGCGCCTCCAGCTCCGTCAGCACGAAGTCATTCGTCTCACCGAGCTCCTGCGCCGAGAACGTTGCGGGCCAGCCGGCGCGCGCGGCCAGGCGCATGACGTTGCCGCCTTCGGCGTCTGCCGCGACGAGAAGCTTTCGACCCGTGCACGCCGCCGCCCGCTGCGCGAGCGCTCCGGTGAGCCGAGCGAGCTGGTCGGCGTCCACGATGTTCCGGGACAAGAGTACCGTGCCGCCGACGCGCGCCTCGCAGAGGAGCTTGTCCAGATCTGCATTCCCGGCGATGTCCGTGCCGCGAAAGCCCACCAGGAGCAGCGAGCCCAGCTCGGGCTCGAGGGCCGCCAGGCGCGTGGGATCGGGGACCATCGCGGCGCCGCAGCCGGCGGCGAGGAGGACGCTCAGGAGCCTAGCGGCGACGAGCCGCGGCAACCAGCTTCTCCACCCGCGCGCGATCGACGGGCTGCTCGACGTCGCCATCGCGCTTGACCGACGTTCCGACGATGACCCCGTCGGCGACCGACAGGAGCTCGGCGGCAGTCTCGGCGGTGACACCGCTGCCGATCAGGAGCGGCACGTTGGGGACGGCGCTCCGCACGCGCTTGACCTCCGAGAGCGGCGTCGCCTGGCCCGTGGCCGGGCCCGAGACGACGAGCGCGTCGGCGAGACCCCGATGCACGAGGTCCCGCGCCGTCTGCTCGAGCTCGACGGGAGCCAGGGGCACGGCGTGCTTGCCGCCGACGTCGGCGAAGATCGCGACGTCGACGCCGAGCAATCGCCGGTCGCGAAGCGTGCCGTAGGCGTCGGACTGGACGATCCCCTGGTCGGCGAGGACCGCACCCGCGTGGACGTTGACGCGGATGAACTCGGCGCCGACGGCGGCGGCGACGGCCAGCGCCGCGCGCGCGTCGTTCTTCAGCACGTTCACGCCGAGCGGCGCTCCGGGGAGCGCGCGGCGGATCTCCGCAGCGACCACGCTCATGGCCGCGACGGTGGCGGGCTCGACGCGGCCGGGCGTGAAGGGCGCGTCGCCGAAGTTCTCGACGAGGAGCGCGTCGACACCGCCCCCGATCAGCGCGCGGGCATCGGCCAGCGCCGATGCGACGACCCGGGCCATCGAGCCGCCCCACCGCGGACTGCCGGGTAGGGACGGGAGGTGGACCATGCCGATGACCGTGCGCTCGAGTCGCATCAGCGGTAGCCTAGCACGTCACCATGAAGGTCGAGCTTCGCCAGGCGCGTCCGCAGGAGCTCCCGGTATTGAGACGTCTCATGCAGCTCTACCTCTACGACTTCGCCGCCATCGACGACTGGGCCATCGGCGACGACGGCCTCTACGGCAACGCCGCGACGATCGAGAGTTTCTGGATCGACCCGAGGATGACATCGTTCCTCGTCCGGGTGGACCGTGCCCTCGCGGGCTTCGTGCTGGTTCGTGACGGCGCTCACTTCGCGGGCGAGGGAACGCGGGACATCAGCGAGTTCTTCATCCTACGACGCCACCGGCGGCGGGGGGTCGGGACCGAGACTGCGCGACGCGTGTTCGACACGTTCCGGGGCAAGTGGGAGGTCACGCAGCTCACGCGCAACGTCGAAGCCCAGGCCTTCTGGCGACGGGTCATTGCAAGCTACACTGGAGGCCGCTACGAGGAGGAGCCGCGCCCCGACGGCAAGGGCGTGATGCAGCGCTTCGACAACGAGCGTCGGCTATAGTGGCGGCTCATGAACTTCCTCGCCGACGTGAAGCCGCTCGCCGCCGTCGCTACGTAACCGGAAGGAGAACGCCAGTGGGCTACGAGACGCTGATCGTGGATCAGACGGGCGCGATCGCGACGATCACGCTGAACCGCCCGGAGGCGCGGAACGCGCTCGACTTCGCTATGCGCCGGGAGCTGCTGACGGCCCTGGACGAGATCGAGGCGAGTCCCACCGCACGCGTGGTGATCCTGACGGGCGCGGGCGGCCACTTCTGCGCGGGCGGTGACGTGAAGACCATGCGGACGCGGCACACGGCGGCCGAGGGGCGGGGGCGGGTCGAGCTCCTGAACCGGGCGGTCCTGAGACTCGCGAATTTCCCGCTTCCGACGATCGCGATGGTGGACGGTTACGCGGTCGGCGCCGGCTCGAACCTGGCGCTCTGCTGCGATCTGATCGTCGCTTCCGACCGCGCGAAGTTCGGGGAGCTGTTCTGCAAGATCGGCCTCGCGGTGGACGGCGGCGGCACCTGGTTCCTGCCGCGGCTCGTCGGCCTGGCCCGCGCCAAGGAGCTGGTCTTCACGGGCGACATCTTCGACGCCGTGGAAGCCTCCCGCATCGGCCTCGTCAACCGCGTGGTGCACGCCGCCGATCTGGCGGCGACGACCCGCGAGCTCGCCGAGAAGATCGCCGCGGGACCGCCGCTGGCGCTGCGCCTGGACAAGCAGGCACTGAATCGCGCCGCCTCGACCGACCTCGCTGGCGCGCTCGAGATCGAGGCGTTCTCCCAGGCTCTTGCCGTGGCTTCCGACGATCACCAGGAAGGCGTCGCCGCCTTCTTCGACAAGCGCCCGCCCAAGTTCACCGGCCAATGACGTAGCGCCTCGCGCGACGACTTCGGCGGGAGCCCGACCCGCCGATCGCGCGGCGGCCGCCGTGCTGGTCCGGGGACGCCGCGGGCGTGTTACGGCGTCGCGGGCGGCGGCGGTTGTACGGGAAGGGGCGGACGCTGCATCCCCGGCCGACGCGGAGCCTTCCGGAACGCCTCGTCCAGCTCGGGCGTCACCTTCCGCATCTCGTCGGTGAGCCGGGCGGCGTCGAGCGCGGTGCCGATCACCCGCGGCGTGATCAGGAGCAGCAACTCCGTCTTCTCGATCTTCCGCTCCGTCCTCCTGCTTGACGTCGAGCGCCACGGTGCCTTTCTCTCCGATGCGGGGCGTCACGGTGAGAATGACGCCAGCGTCGCGGTACTCGACGGTCTGGTTCACGCCGCCGGTCGTGATCGTCGTGCTGGTGGCTCCACCGGGCAGCGTGCCGGGTGAGCTGACCGCGCTCGTCTGCTGGCTCGTGATGATCGGCACCGAGTCCGACACGTTGATGACCGCCTTCTTGTTCTCCGAGGTCATCACGTGCGGGTTCGAGACGATGTTGACTCTGTTCTCGCTCGCGAGCGCGTTGAGCATCGCGATGAACTGGTCTGTCGCGAACGTGAATGCGGTGAGCCCCGCGCCGAAAGGGCCGAGGACAGCCGCCGGGCCGGCGACTCCGGAGGGGAGCGTGACCGGGCCTGCTGGCGGTGCCGACGTCGGGAGGCCGCCCGCCGGGCCGGTGTTGAAGTTGCCGACGTTGTAGCGGCCCGAGCGGACGGCCCAGTCGATGCCGAGCCTCGTGTCGTCGGTCAGCGTGACCTCGGCCACCAGCACCTCGATCAGGACCTGGCGCGGCATCCGGTCCAGCTGCTTGATCGTGTTCTCGATCTCCGTCCAGCTCCGCGGGAAGGTCGTGACGATCACCGCGTTGGTGACTTCGTCGGCGATGAAGCGCACCTGGCCCTCGGCCAGGACGTCGGACGCCCCCTGGGCCGCCGCGGTTGGGCTGCCGGGCGGTGGCGGCGGCGTGTACGGCGGGAGCGGCGGCACCGGCGTGCCGGGTCGAGCAGGCGTCGGCGCCGCACCGGGCGTCCCGGGCCCGGGTCCGGCCCCTGTGTCGCGCGACCCGTAGATCGCGTTCAGCGTCGCCGCCAGGTCCTTGGCCTTGGCGTTCTCGGCGTAGTAGATGAACACGCGGCGCCCACCATAGATGTTGACGTCGAGCTGCGCGACCAGGCGCTTGATCGTTTCGACCTCGTGCTTCTTGGCGTGCACGATCAGCGAGTTCGAGCGGCGCTCGGGAATGACCAACGGCGCGCGCTCCGCCGAGGCGCCGGGCTGCCCGGCGGCCGGGGGCGTCGGTACCCCTGGTGTTGGGGCCGGCGGCGTCGGCGCGGGCGGTGTTCCGGGCGCCGTCGCGCGGACACGGCCGCTGGCGAAGAGCTGGGTCAGGATCGTCGCCAGCTCGGCGGAGTCGGCGTACGTGACCGGGATGATCTGCAGCTCCTCCTGCGCCACCTGCACGTCGACGAGGCGGATGATGTCGAGCAGCCGCATGACGTTCGACGCCGTATCGGTGATGATCAGCACGTTCGTCTCGCGGTGGGCGATCAGCGTACCCCGTGTCGAGATGAGTGGACGCAGGAGCGCGCTCAGATCCGCGACCGCCGAGTACTTGATCGGCACGATCTGCGTGATGATCTCGTCCGTCGTGCGGTTCGGATCGGGCGCGGGGCCGACGATCGTCGGGACGGCGCGCTCGCGCGCGCCCTCGATGCGGAGAATCTTGTAGAGGTTGCCCGCCTTCACCGCCGTGAAGCCGTGCACCTCGAGGATGGCCAGCAGGACGCCGAACACCTCTTCCTGGGCGATCCGGCCCGAGGTCTGCACGGTGACCTTGCCGCGGACGTCGGGCGACAGCACGTAGTTGAAGCCGATGATCTCGCTGGCCGCCTGGATGACGGTCTCGACGTCGGCGTTGTCGAAGTTGAGGACGACGAACCGGCCACGCTGAGCGGGTGGCACGGGCGGCGCCGTCGGCGGCTGGGGAATGGGAGCCGCCGGCGGGGGCTCGACCGCCGGCGGCACCGGCGTCAGAGCGCGCGGACCCACGGACGCGGGCGGTAGCGGGGGCAGCGGCGGGGGCGTCGGGGGTGGAGGCGTCGGCGCGGCCAGCGGCGGCGCCGTCGAAGGTGCCGGCGTCTTGGGACGCGTTGCAGTACACCCGGAGGCGAGGGCGAGCAGGGTGAGCGTCGCGACGAGTCGCTTCACGCTAGTTCTGCGGGGTCGACTGCTGTGGGACCGCCGGGTCGATCGGAACGGGAGGAAAACGGCGCCCGAGACTCGGCGAGGG
>QHSV01000185.1 GCA_003221655.1 Candidatus Rokuibacteriota bacterium | reverse complement strand
GATGATCCTTTCCAGCCCCGCTTGGCCAGGCTTCGCGCGATCGCGCCGATGCGCTCGCTGGCGTGCCCGGCGCGACTCCAGAAGAGCCGTACGCGGCCGATCGCGCCGAGGTGCGAGAAGTAATAGACATTGCCCACGGCCTCGATGGCCACCCATGAGCCGATCCGCAGCCCGAGGGTTTCGGCGCCGTGGCAGATGAACCGGGCACCGCCGGTCAACTCGACCAGCGCGATGTGAAGCGGTGAGCGAAAACCCTCGGGCGGCGAGTGGAGCGTGGTGAAGGAGATCACCTCGCCGGCGCCCGGCACCGAGGTGCGCGTCATCTCGACCGGGTGACGCGGACACCACCGGGCGGGCGGCGCCACGATGAACCCGCACACGGAACACCGGGAAGCCGCGAGGCGCTCGATCATCTGGCTTCCAGGAGCGTCACCCAGTTGTTGGTGCCCGGTCCTCCGATGGACTGGGCGAGCGCCACGCTGCACGACACCTGGCGCCTCGGCACGCACCCGGTCAGCTGCCACACGCACTCCACGATCTGCGCGAGGCCTGTGGCGGCGAGCGGGTGGCCACGCGCCTTGAGGCCACCGGAGGGGTTGACCGGCAGGCGGCCGTCGAGCGCGGTCTCACCGTCGAGCGTGGCCGCTCCCGCCTTTCCGGGCGGAAAGAGCCCGGTGTCTTCCAGTGAGATCAGCTCGAACGGGGCGAAGGCGTCGTGGATCTCGGCGACGTCGACGCGCGCCGGCTCGAAGCCGGCCATCGCGAACGCCGCGGCCGCGGCCGTCTGGGTGGCCCGAAAGCTCGTGAGCACGTCGCGATGCCGGATCGCGAGCACGTCGGTTCCCTGCCCGATACCGGACACGCGCACGCTCGTGCGGTCGGCCGTCAACACGACCGCCGCCGCGCCGTCGGAGATCGGACAGCAGTGGAACAGCCGCAGCGGGTCGGCGACCATGCGGCTGCCCAGGACGTCGTCAAGGGTGATCTCGTCGCGGAAGTGCGCTAACGGGTTCCGCGCGCCGTGCGCGTGGTTCTTCACGGCGACCTGCGCGATCTCGCGTTCGCCGACGCCGTGGCGGCTCATCAGCGCCCGCGTCACGAGCGCGGCGAAGGCCGGCATCGTGGTGCCGTACGAGCGCTCGTACGGATCGATCGAGCGCCCGATCAGCTCCGACACCTTCGGCGTCGGAAGGTGCGTCATCTTCTCGCCGCCCACCACCAGGACCGTGCGGGCCAGCCCCGCCGCGACCTGGGCGAAGCCCGCGTAGAACGCCGCCGCGCCTGAGGAGGTGGCCGTCTCGACCCGGATCGCCGGCACGTCGGCGAACCCCATATGGGTGGCGACGTTAGAGGCGAAGTTGCCGTCGCCCAGGAACTCCTCGGGGTTCATGGTCGCGACGACGATCGCGTCGGGCCGCTCGCAGTCCGCCCCGCGGAGCGCGGCGTGTGCGGCGACCGCCATCAAGTCCGGGAGCGGCTCGCGGAGCCGACCGATGCGGGTCATGTCCGCGCCGGCAACCCACACGTCATGCATGGCGAACCACAGATTGCCGGGCGGCTCGGTAAAGGTCAACCGCTATGCAGCGGAGCTCCTCCGGCGCGGGGGCGGTGGCGGTGCAGCGACGCCCAGATCGCGGATGAGCCGCAGGAGGTACGTCCGCTGCAAGCCGAGGGCGCGCGCCGCGTGGGTGCGATTGCCGCGCGCCTGGTGGAGCGTCGCTTCGATAAGCCGTCGCTTGAACTCGAAGACCGCGCCATGATAGCTGGGGGTCGGCGGCGGTGGTAGCGAAGTCGGTCCGGGTATCGAGGCCATGACCCTTCGCATTCGCAACCGACATGCCAGTCACGAAGGGCCGTCTTTGCAAACGATTCAGGCCCGCCGAACTCCGGAGAATGCACAGCGGGCCTGGCGTGCTGCCGCGGGGCGTGTGCAGTTAAGCCTTGGTCGCCGGCTTGACCCCGGGATGGTCCTTGAAAAACTGCTTGTTCAACTCGATGAAGTTCTTCCACTGATCGGGCGTCTCGTCTTCCGCGAAGATCGCCTTCACCGGACACACAGGCTCACAGGCGCCGCAGTCGATGCATTCGTCCGGATGGATGAAGAGCATCGTGTCGCCTTCGTAGATGCAGTCCACCGGACACACCTCGACGCAGGCCTTGTCCTTTACGTTGATGCACGGCTCGGCAATGATATACGGCATCTAAGCCTCCGCTCTCGAGAGCTTTCGAGGTGCGTTCAGTTCGGCAGGAGCCACCGGATCTTGTACCCGAATCCGCACAATGTGTCAAGCATTCCGCTTATTTGTAGCGGGATCCGTGAGCACGCGTCCTACCGAAGGTGGCCTGAGGCCGGCGCTCGTGGCTCCGGACGCCCGGGCATACCCGGATGCCTACTATTGGGTCTTCAGGCGCGGGTCGAGCGCATCCCGGAGCGAGTCGCCGAAAAGATTGAACGCGAAGACGGCTAGGCTGATCGCGAGACCGGGGAAGATCGCCATCCACGGCGCCGCTTCGGCGAACTGGACGGCGGCCCCGCGGAGCATCAGGCCCCAGGCCGGCGTCGGCTCCGACACGCCAAGCCCGAGGAACGAGAGCGACGCCTCGAGCAAGATCGCTTGGCCGAGGTACGCGGTGAGCATGATGAGGTACGGCGCCATGACGTTCGGCAGCATGTGCCGCAGGATGATCCGCCGGTGGCGGAACCCGGCGGCCCGCGCGGCGTCGACGTACGGCATCTCGCGGATGGCGAGCGCGCTCGACCGCGCGACCAACGCGGCGCGTGGGATCATCGGGATGGTGATCGCGATGATGACGTTCCCGATCCCGGGGCCCAGGATCGAGACGACCGCGAGCGCCAGGATGATCAACGGAAAGGCGAGGAAGATGTCCATGACTCGCTGGATGAGGAGATCCACCTTGCCCGCGAAGTAGGCGCTGGTGACCCCGATCACCGTGCCGGCGGTGGCCCCGAAGAACGCGCACGCGAAGCCGACCAGCATCGCGGTGCGCGAGCCGTAGAGGATCCGCGAGAGCACGTCGCGGCCGAACGCGTCGGTGCCGAGCCAGTGGCCCGCGGACGGCCGCGCCAGCATCGCGCCGTAGTCCGTCGCCAGCGGGTCGTAGGGCGCGATCACGTTGGCGCTGAGCCCCACGAGGATGTTGACGGCGACGACGACGGCTCCGATGGCGCCGAGTGGCCGCTGCCGGCAGAAGTCGCCAGCCACGGCGAACCAGCTTCGACGTTCGGCGACGTCCGGGATTTCGGCGACGGTCGCGCGCCGAATCGCCATCAGCGAAATCGGATCCGTGGGTCGAGCCAGGCGTACATCAGGTCCACCGTGAAGTTGACGAAGATGAAGACGAACGCCACGAGCATCACCAGCGCCTGCGTCAGCGTGTAGTCGCGGCGGGCGACGGACTCGACGAAGAGCATCCCGAGGCCGTTCAGGTTGAACACCTGCTCGGTCACCACCAGTCCGCCCATGAGGAACGCGAACTCGAGCGCGATCACCGTGAGCACGGGCAGCATGGCGTTTTTCAGGGCGTGACGCGACAGGATGAGCTTCAGCCAGAGCCCCTTGGCGCGCGCCGTGCGGATGTAGTCCTCGCGCAGCACCTCCAGCATGGCCGAGCGGGTCATCCGCGTCGCCACCGCCGAGTAGCGGTAGCCGACGGCGAGGGCGGGCCAGATGAGCTGGAGCATGTTCTGCCACGGGTTGACCCAGAACGGCGTGTACACCATCGGCGGCAGCCACTTGAAGACGATCAGCAGCAGGAGAATGAACACGATTCCGAGCCAGAAGGAGGGCGTGGCGAGGCCGGCGATCGAGAAGATCCGAACGGCGTAGTCCACCCAGGTGTCCTGCTTGAGGGCCGCCACCACGCCCAGCGGGATGGCCAGGACGACGGCGATGATCGTCGCCATCACGGCGAGCTGGAAGCTCAGGGCGGCCCGGAGCTTGATCTCCTCCATGATGGGGGCCCCGGTCCACATCGAGGTCCCGAAGTCGAGCCGCACGATGCCCAGCATCCAGGTGAGGAACTGCTCCCAGAGCGGCCGGTCGAGACCGAGACGGGCGCGCTCCTTGTCGAGGTTCTCTTTCTGGGCGAAAGCGCTTTCGCCGGCGAAGCGCAGCTCCACGATGTCCCCGGGCACCACCCGCATGAGGAAGAAGATGAGCACCGCCACCCCGAGGAGGGTCGGGATCATCAGAAGCAGTCGCTTGACGATGTACTTAGCCATCGGCAGCGATCTTCACTCGGAAAGCCATACCGTGTCGAGCTGCTGGTTCAAGTAGTGGCTCGGCGTGATCGTCCATCCCCTGACCTTGGCGCTGTGGGGGACGATACGGTGCCACTGAAGCGTGATGACGGTGTGCGCCTGCTCGTCGAGCAGCCGCCTCTCGAACTCCCGGACGTATCGTTTCCGCTCCTCGGGATCGAGAGCCCGGCTCTGCTTCTGGTAGAGCTCGTCGAGGACCTTATCGGTGTAGCGGCCGTAGTTGTTGTGGCTAATCTCCTTGGACTGGAACTTGGCGAGGTCGAGGTCCGGCTCCACCTGGTAGCCGCACTGGGCGTCGCTGGACACCGTGAAGTTGCCGGCCCGCAGCTCTGTCACGTGCTGGGAGGCCTCGATTGTGGCCATGGTCGCGTTGAGGCCGATCTGGCGCCACTGGTCGATGAGCCAGACCCCGACCGGTTCGTAGGGCATCGGGAGCCCGCGGTTCGTGAAGGTGAAGGAGAAGCCGTCGGGCACGCCGGCCTCCCGGAGCAGGCGGCGGGCCTCGGCTCGAGACTTCTTGATGTCGCGTCCGTACCCGGCGAGCTTCTCCAGCTCGTCCGGCGGCGTCGCGTACGGCGTGCCCGGCACCTGCACCCCCGCCACCTCTTTCACGACGGCGATTCTCGACAGCGCCTGCGAGGCCTGATGCCGATCCAGGGCGAGGGTCAGCGCCCGACGGACGCGCTTGTCGTCGAAGGGCTTCCGTTCCTGGTTCATCGCCACCCAGGCCGCGCAGTCCCACGCGCTCTCCTGCACCGTGATCTTCCGGCCGAGGGCGCTGACGAGGCTGTCACGTTCCGCGGGTGAGAAGCCCCGGAACTGGATGTGCGCGCGCTCCGCACGGACGGCCGCGACCTGGGCCGCCGAGTCCTTCATGAAGATCGCTCGGTAGCCATCGAGGTAGGGTTTGCCCTTGTCCCAGTAGTTGGGGTTCTTCTTGCCGACCCAGTGCGAGCCCTTCACGTGCTCGACGAACAGGAACGGGCCGGTCCCCATGATGTTCTTCTCGTACCAGCGCACGTCCTTGGCGAGGATCTCGGCCTTGTAGATCCAGTTGTATGGCGAGGCCAGCGACGCCAGGAAAGACGCCTGCGGCCACTTCAGGCGGAACACGATCGTTGACGCGTCGGGTGCCTCGATCGCCTCGACGTTGGTGTACTGGCCTTTGCGTATGGACCCCACGCCGGGCGGCGGGAAAACGATCTTGTCGTAGGACGCCTTGACGTCGCGCGAGGTCATCTCGCTCCCGTCGTGGAACTTGACGCCGCGCCGCAGCTTGAGGATGTAGACGCGCCCATCGGCAGAGACCGTCCACGACTCGGCGAGGTCGCTGACGATCTTCGTCCCCGTCCGATCGTTGGGGTCGACCCGCAAGAGCGTGTTGTAATGCGGCGCCAGCGGGTGGACCATCCCGAAGGTCCCTTCGCGGTGACCGTCGTACGAGGGCATCTCCGACGGTACGGCGAAGATCAGCTCCCCGCCGGATCGCGGTCTGTCCTGGGCGCCGGCCGGCGTCACGAGAACCGCAACGCCGGACAGGATCGCGATCAAGCGAAGCATCCGCGTAAGCCCGCTCATTCAGCCAGCCAGACGGCGTCGAGCTGCTGGTTCAGGTAGTGACTCGGCGTGACGGTCCAGCCCTTCACTTTCGCGCTGTGCGGAATGATCCGGTGCCACTGGAGCGTGTAGAGGTAATGCGCCTCATCGTCGAGCAGCCGTCGCTCGAATTCTCGGATGGCCTTCTTGCGCTCCTCGGCGTCGACCGCGCGGCTCTGCTTCTCGTACAGCTCGTCGAGCACTTTGTCCGTGTAGCGGCTGTAGTTGGCCGGGCTCTTGTCCTTGGACTGGAACTTGTAGAGGTCGAGGTCCGGCTCGACGATGTAGCCGCACTGGAAGTCCATCGCGACGTCGAAGTTGCCGCCGCGAAGCTCCGCGTAGTACTTGGCGGCCTCGATCACCTCTTGCTTCACGTTGAGCCCGATCTGACGCCACTGGTCGATCAGCCAGACGCCCACTGGCTCGTAGGGCATGGGAATGCCGCGGTTCTTGAACGTGAACGCGAATCCGTCCGGAACGCTCGCTTCCTTCAGGAGCCGCCGGGCCTCGGCGCGCGATTTCGCGATGTCCCGTCCGTAGCCGGCCAGCTTCTCCAGCTCGGCCGGGGGTGTCGCGAAGGGCGCCCCGGGCACCTGCACGCCCGCCACCTCCTTGACGATGGCGATCTTCGACAGAGCCTGCGAGCCCTGGTAGCGGTCGAGCGCCAGCGTGAGGGCGCGGCGGAATCGCTTGTCGTCGAACGGCTTCTTATCGTGGTTCATGGCCACCAGCAAGGCGCAGTCCCACGGGCTCTCCTGCACCGCGATCTTGGGACCGAGGGCCTGGATCAGGCTGTCCCGCTCGGCCGGCGAGAAGCCCCGGAACTGGATGTGGGCGCGCTCGCCACGGACGGCTGCGACCTGCGCCGCCGAGTCTCTGATGAAGATCGCCCGGTAGCCGTCCAGATACGGCTTGCCCTTGTCCCAGTAGTTCGGGTTCCTCTTGCCGACCCAGTGGGAGCCCCTGACGTGCTCCACGAAAACGAACGGGCCAGTGCCCATCACATTGGTTTCATACCAGCGCATGTCCTTGGCCAGGATGTCAGCCTTGTAGATCCAGTTCCATGGCGAGGCCAGAGACATGAGGAACGAGCCCGACGTCCACTTGAGCCGGAACACGAGCGTGTAGGGATCGGGCGCCTGCACCGCCTCCACGTCCAGGTACTCGCCCTTGCGGTCCGAGGCGACGCCCGCGGGCGGGAAAATGATCTTGTCGTAGCTCGCTTTGGCATCCTTGGAGGTCATCTCGCTGCCGTCGTGGAACTTGACTCCGCGACGGAGCTTGAGCGTGTAGGTCCGCCCGTCCTTGGAGATCGTCCAGGACTCGGCCAGATCCCCGACGATCTTGGTCGCTGTGCGGTCGGTGGGGTCGGGCCGGAGCAACGTGTTGTAGTGGGGAGCGAGCGGATGGATGACCCCGAAGGTCTCCTCGCGGTGGGCGTCGTAGGACGGAGGCTCGGACGGCACCGCGAACACCAGTTCACCACCGTAGCGCGGCTTGTCCTGCGCCGCGGCTGGACTTGTCAACACGACGGCGACGATCGCGATCACAAGGATGCTCAAGTGTCGTCGCATCGATCCCTCCTGAGGTGTGGCCAGGAAACCAACTCCGAGCACGAAAGGTTGCAACATTTAAGCACGGACCGGCCGCGAGTCAAGCCAGGAGGCAGGCCGCCCGATGGCCCGGCCTGATCTCGCGCAGGTCGGGCACTTCCACCCGGCAGCGGTCGACGGCGATGGG
>QHSV01000184.1 GCA_003221655.1 Candidatus Rokuibacteriota bacterium | reverse complement strand
GCGATGATGCAACCCAGCGGCTTCAGGCCTGAGATCCCGGACCTTTTCTACCAGAACAACATCAAGGGCTGGGGGCCGCCGCTTTGCGAGAAGCGCCCCGACCTCACGATGGCCATGGTCCATGACTTCCTCACCAGCATGTACACCAAGCGCGCCGACTTCGTGTTCACCGTGTCGCGCGATTTCGTCCGCTCCATCCAGACGCCGCTGTTGATAGCGCCCGACGACGTGCCCGCGCACCCGTACAAGGTCGCGATGGAGGTGGCCAGCCTCGCCCCGAACGCCGAGATGACCATCTATCCCTGGAAGGATTCGCCGGAGCACATCGACGAGGTCGTGGAGCACGCGCGGCGCTTCCTCAAGGCGCACGAACCCGTCACGGCGTAGACGGGACAAAGGCCCTCTCTTGAGGTAACGCCGGCACCATCCCGCGCTATCGTCGCCTCGCCATGACCCGCTACGAGAGCCGCGATGGGCGGCTGCGCCTGTTCCGCGGGGACAGCCACCGCCTCCATCCGATCACGTCGGGGAGCGTCGGGGTGATCCTGACCTCGCCGCCGTACTGGGTGAGAGGGCGGGGGCGTCCGGCGGCCGAGCGTTACGCGCACGACCTGGCCGTGGGCTTCGGGCGTGAATGGAAGCGCGTCCTCGCGCCCGACGGCGACCTCTGGTTGGTGATCGGCGATCGCCACGACGGCGCCGAGTGGTTGGGGATGGACGCGCTCGTCACGGGCTGGCTCCGTCGCACCGGCTGGCGTCTTCAGTCGCGCGGCTTCTGGGCCCAAATACGCTCCCGGGAGCGCTGGGACAACCGCGTGAACTATCTCCTGCGCTTCAGGAAGGCGGGTCAGGTCGTGCGACCGCGCGGAACCACGCTGTGCTGGATGCTGCCGCTGCCGCGCTCCCATCCGGACAGCATCTGGGACGCGATCCCGGAGCCCGTGGTCCGGACGGTGCTTGAAGGCAGCAAAAAGCGCGGGCCCGTCCTCGATCCTTTCGCCGGCGCGGGAACGGTCGGCCGGGTCGCCGCGTCCCTCGGACGCGAGTGGGTCGGCGTGGAGCGCGATCCGCGCATGGCCCGGCTCGCGGCGCGTCGGCTCCAGCTCAGACGCGTCCGGGCTTCCCGACCGGCACAGCGCACGCAATAAAGAGCCGAGTCGACCTTGCTATATTAGGGGCCGCACATCGAGAACGAGGAGGATCACGGGCGACGATGCCGATCCCGGGCGAAAAGGCGATTCAGATGGTGCGGAGCGCCCATGCGCAGGCCGCGCAGCTGGACATTGCCGTGACTGCGGTGGTGGTCGACCAGAGTGGTCGCATGATTGCGCTGGGCCGAATGGACCGGGCCCGCCCCATCACGGTGGAAATCGCGCTGAACAAAGCTTACACTGCGGCCAGTTTCCAGCAGGCCACGAAGGAGCTGGCGGGGATTGCCGGGCAGACGTGGTTTCAGAGCCTGGTCGTGTCGAGTAACGGCCGCATCATGCCCGGGGGCGGCGCGGTACCGATCGTCGAAGGTGGCAACGTCGTCGGCGCCGTCGCCGTGGCGGGTGGCACCGAAGAGCAGGACCAGCGCTGCGCTGAAGTAGCGCTGGCCTCGTACGCCTAGCAGGGCAGGTAAAGGAGGACTCCTCATGGCCGACACGGTCGAAACGGCCAAGGCCGCCAAGCTACCCTACCTCGGGCGGTCGGTTCGCATCGTGGGGCCAGTCGTCAACGTCGATATGAACCAGTCGCCGCATCCGAAAAACCAGCGCGGCGAGCTGGGGAAAGCCCTCTTCAACTGGTACCACAACTCCGTCTCCAAGGATCCGCTCACGCGGGTCTCGGCGCCGAATCATTTCGCCGACCGTCGAAATTTCATCGCGACGGTGATCAACCAGGCCACCACCGGCAAGGTCAACGCGAAGCAGGTGCCGGTCACGGACGCCGCGGCGATGACGCGTCACATCAAGGCCGTCGCCCGGTACATGGGCGCCGACGTCGTCGCTATTGCGCGCGCGCATCCGACCTTCATGTACGCCGGCACCCGCTACGTCCAGGACGGCACGGCGGAGGACGCCTACGAGCAGAGCACGCCGGACGGATTGGTCCGAAAGTTTCCCTACATCATCGTTGCGACGACCGCCTGGGATTACGACAAGCTGCAGGCTCACCGGCATTTTATCGGCGATGCCGCTTACCACGTCTCTCAAATCAAGGGCCACATGATCCTCAAGGCTCTGGAGGGCTACATCAAGGAGCTCGGCTACACGGCGCTCCGGGGTGTGGTCACTCCGCAAGCTGCGGCGGTCGCCTCGGGGGTCGGCGAGCTGGGGCGAAACGGGCTCATCATCAACAAGACCTACGGTGCCCGCATCCATATGCCGGACCCGATCTTGACCGACCTGCCGCTCGTGTCGGATGAGCCCGTCGACATCGGCGTCGAGGATTTCTGCAAGATCTGCCGCAAATGCGCCGTCAACTGCCCCACGAACAGCATTACCTTCGGCGACAAGGTGACCTTCAACGGCGTCGAGAAGTACAAGATCAACTGGCTGACCTGCTACAAGCTCAGGCCGTACGTCCACGACGAGTGGACGAGCTGCCTCACCTGCGCGACCGTGTGCCCGTTCACCAAACCCAACACGTGGTGGCGGAGCCTCGCGGTCTGGGCGCTTCACACGTGCCCCATCCCCGCCCGGCCGCTGCTCGTGCGCGCGCTGAAGGCGATCGACGATCGTTTCTGGGGGGTCGTGAGTCAGAAGCGGGTGCGCTGGCTCGACTATGACACGGGCGTCAAGCCCGGGGAGCGGGCCTGTACGGTGGCGGGGTGCACCGCCGCGCACGAGGCTGACGGTCAGTCGGCAAAGGTGGTCGGAGATATCGGCTACTATGTCCCGCTGAAGGAGAACACCAACCGGTTCGTCAAGCGGGATGGTTAGTGACGTTGAGACTGCGCCCGCTCAATGATCCCTACTGGAAGTTTTTCATCGACACTCCGCCGGCGGACCTCGCGAACTCGGTGACGGAACTGATCCGGAGCGCGCCCGAAGGCAACATCTTCCCGACCAAGGCCGAGCTGCACACGCCCGAGATCACCTCCGGCCATGTCAAAGAGATGGCGCGCTACCTCGGCGCCGACCTCGTGGGCGTCGCCAGGCTGGACGCGAAGGACGAACAATTTCCTTTCGCCGTCGTCTGCGCGCAGCGCGCCGACTACGATCCGCGAACCTCGCCCGGTATCGGTGGCCAGGTGCCGGTGCAGAATGGCCTCTTTACCACGTTCGTCCTCAGCGCGTGGATCCGAGAGCTCGGATTTCGCGCCACGGCGACGGCCAATGTGCGCGCGGAGCAGTTGGCCGCGGCGGCGGGCCTGGGAACGCTCGACGCCGGCGGCCGGCTCGTGACGCGCGAATTCGGCACCCGCGTGCACGTGGCCGATGTGATCCTGACCGATTTGCCGCTCGCGCCCGACGGCTAACCCTCCGGGATTTCAGCCCTCGGCCCTCTTCCGAGCTGACCGCGAGGACGCATGCCCTACGTCATCACGAGTCTCTGCACCAACGATGGAGCGTGCGTCGAGGTCTGTCCGGTCGCCTGCATCCATACGACGCCGGGAGCTTCGCAGTTCTACATCGACCCCGACGTGTGTATCGATTGCGAGCAGTGCGAGATCGTGTGCCCGGTGGACGCGATTTTCAAAGACGTCGATATCCCTGTCGAACACGCGGCCTCCATCGACCTGAACGCCGGTTTCTTTCGCCGGCACAAGGCCGTGCGCGGACCCGTGCCCGTGCAGTCCGCATGGGAGATGGTGCATCGAGCGCACGCCTACGCCGAGGCCAACGGGCTCAAGGTGGCGACGGTCGTCGTGGATGAAGCCGGCTGTCCCATCGCGGCCGGGCGAATGGGCGGCGCGGACCCCAGCGCGGCCGAGCTGGCGTTCAACAAAGCCTACACGGCTGCCGCCTTCCAGGTGGCCACCGCGGAGCTGGTGCCCCAGGCGCGACAACCCTGGCTGTGGAGCCTCGCGATCTCCCACCACGGTCGCATCATGCCCGCGGCCGGCGGGATCGCGATCGCCGAGGGCATCGCGATCATCGGCGCCATCGGGGTGGCCGGCGCTCACCGTGCCGAGCAGGATATCCTCTGCGGCCAGGCCGCGCTCGCCGTCCTGGAGAGCGCCGGTCACTGAGGCGGCGCCGACAGGGACGACCAGGAACAGCCGAACGGGTGAGCCGCGTGTCCTGATCGCGGGTGGGTACGGAGTTTTCGGCCGCGTTCTCGCCCGCGAGATCCTCGCTTCGCTTCCCGTGCGCCTTGCGATCGCCGGCCGCGATGCGGGGCGTCTGGCGCAGGCTTGTCGCGCGCTGAGGGCCGGTGATCGGGTCGAGCCGCTGGTTCTGGACCTCCACGACCGACGTGCAGTCGCGCATGCCAGCGAAGATTGCTTTGCCGTCGCCTGCGCCGCTGGTCCATTCCAGACGCTCGACAAGGAGCTTCCGCGCGTCGTGGCGGAAGCCGGCGCCCATTGGCTGGACATCAGTGACGTCACGGAATGGGTGTTGGCCATCCTGGCCGACAGGGCGCTCCACGAGAAGGCCCTGGAAAACGGGACGGCCGTCATCCCGGGCCTATCCAGCATTCCGGCCCTGTCCGGCGCTCTGGTCCGGTGGGCGAGAAATCGCCTCGTGAAGCCGCGCCGAGCCCGCGTCGTGCTGTATATCGGGAACCGCAACGCCAAGGGCCCGGCGGCGATCGAAAGCGCGCGGATGTCGGGCTTCGGCGATCCGCTGCCCCGTCGACCTCCCCGTCGGCCGCCGTCTTGCGTATCGATTCGCCTCCCCCGACGACGTGCTGCTCCGCCAGGATCTGGGGCTGGAAGCCGAATTCCGTGTCGCCCTCGAATGGAGCTTCGCCAACCGCATCATGACCTGGCTCCAGCGACGATCTGGACCGGCGCCGTCGCCTGCGCGAACGGGTCTCGCCCGGGTGCTCAGCGCGCTGGCCGCCCCTTTCAGTGTCTTCGGATCCGAGATCTCTAGCCTGCAGGCCGAGGTGTTCGGCGCCTCGGGGGAGTACGCCCGCGCGGTACTCACCGGGCTGGGCCAGCGGCTCGCCGTGCTTCCATGCGTCCTGGCTCTCGAGGCGCTCGCCGACGGCGGACTCCGCGAACGCGGTTGCATCAACCCAGCGGCCTGGCTCGGCCCCGACGATTGGGCGAGCCGACTGTCCGCGCGGGGAATTCGATTTGATGGACACGCGTGAATGAGGCTCCACTGGAAAGCCGCCCTGTGCTTCATGCTCCAGGACCCCGAGTGGAAGAAGAAGATCTTCGTCGGAGGTCTCTGGCTCCTGGCGTTTCCACCACTCGGATGGCCGATCGCCTTGGGATACCGAAAGGAGACCCTGTGTGGGTTGGTCGAGGGGCGGACGCCGCTCCTGCCCCCGTGGCGCGGGCGGTGGCCCATCTTCCTACGGGAGGGACTCAAGGCGGCTGGAATCATCCTGATCTACTTTGTTCCGTTCCTGCTGGGATTCTGGTCGATGGCGATCGACGACTGGTCCGGGGTTCGGGACCACGCCGTGGAGCTCGTCGCCTTTGGCGTGGCCATCCTCCTGCTGCTGCCGATCTGCCTGCCGTTGATCCCACCGCTCTACTGGTACCTCTTCGACTGGATCGAGCTCTCCGGCGTCGAGATGGTCGTGATCGGGCTGCTCTTCTGGGGGACGACCTTTGTCATGCCCGCCGCGTTCCTGCAGGTCTCGTTGCGCGGTCGTTTCGCCGCCGCGCTCCGAGTCGATCGCGTGGTGATGTTCGTTGGTCGGAACCTGCCGACGTATCTGGAGGCGTGGGCGATCTCGGTGATCGCGACCGCAGCCGCGCTGGCTTCTGGACCGGCCGCCCCGTGGGCGATCTTCTGGTCCTATCTCGTCATCGTCTATGCGTTCAACGAGGCGTTGTTCCGATCGAACACTCCCGAGGTTCGCCGACGGTTTAGAGCCGGTCTTTTCAGTGCGCGACGCTGATCATCCACGACACGCCGAAGCGGTCGGCCACCATGCCGAAGCGTGGCGACCAAAAGGTCTTGGCCAGCGGCATCTGCACCTGCCCGCCTTCGGCAAGGGACGCGAACAGCGTCTCAGCCTTCGCTGCGTCGGGCGCCGTGATGGACAGCGAAAAGCCCTGGAAGGTCGGCCGCCCTTGGCAGCGGCCGTCGGAAGCCATCACCGTCGCATCGCCGATGCGGAAGGTCGCATGCATCACCTTGTTTTCCGATCCGGGCGGTACCATGCCGGGCTGATGAGGTTCGGGGCTGTCCTTGAAGCGCATGAGCATCGTCACCTCGGCGCCGAGCGCCTTGCGGTAGAAGTCCACGGCCTCCTCACAGCGTCCGTCGAAGAACAGGTAGGGTTGGACTTGCATGGGTTGTCCTCCTCGTCAGTTGGTGAAACGTGTTGTCTGCTCAGGCTTGTGCGACGGCGTCAGTTCCAGCACGACACGTTCGCCATAGAATCCGCGCAATCGGTACCGCCAGGGCCTCGCTCTGGCGCGCTTCGTCAGGAACGATGCGTCCGGTGCCCTCCTGCCACTCACCCAGGATGTCGCGACCGTTGGCATTACACGGGGCGAAGCGTACCCGACCCGTGGCGCGCACGCGCCGCGTCTTGCCGGTGCTGTTCGCAGTGACAATGTAGACCTTGCCCCCCAGGGGCACCGCCCATACAGGCGTGGTCACCGGGCGTCCGTCGCGACGGTACGTGGTGAGCGCGATATACCGGGAGTCGCCGGATGTCGCGGTCGCCATCGCTGCCTCCTGCGCGCTAAGGGACTCGCTCGGTGCCATACGTCCGATCCTACCCCAGCGCACAAGCGGCGAGCCGGTGTAGAGGACGCGAAGTCCTCCGTCGACTTGCGATTGATCAAGAGGTATACGTTGTCGTGGGATTGATCGACAGGCCAACTCGCAGGAGGGGATCAGCGATGAGTGAAAACTGCCAAGACCTCAACTGTCTCGCCGGCATCCGGGTGGTCGATTTCACCCAGTTCGAGGCGGGTACGTCCTGCACCGAGGCGCTCGCCTGGCTCGGCGCCGACGTGGTCAAGATCGAGAACCCGAAAACTGGCGATCCCGGCCGCCGGCTGCGGCCTGGCAAGCCCGACGACGACCCGTGGTATTTCCACATGTTCAACGCCAACAAGAAATCGCTGGCGATCAACCTCAAATCGCCGCGCGGGCTCGAGCTCGTCAAGGAGATGCTGAAGAAAGCCGATGTCACGGTCGAGAACATGGCGCCGGGGACGATCGAGCGCCTCGGGCTCGGCTATGACGAGGTGAAGAAGATCAACCCCCGCATCATCTTTTGCCAGATCCAGGGGTTCGGCACCGGGAGCAAGTACGAGAACGGTCTCGCCTTCGACATGATCGCCCAGGCCGCCGGCGGCACGATCAGCGTGACCGGCGAGCCCGATCGGCCGCCGGTCAAGCCCGGCCCGAGCTTTGGCGATACCGGTACCGGCATGCTGATGACGGCGACCATCCTCGGCGCGCTGTACGAGCGGCAGCGGACCGGCAAAGGAAGGCGGCTGCAGGTGGCGATGCAGGACGCGATGATCCACTACATGCGCACGTGCTTTGCGACCCAGGCGCGCACTGGCAAAGCGGCACCGCGCCGCGGCGGGAAATCCGGCGGCGGCAACAATTCGCCCTCCGGCCTGTATCAGTGCAAGCCCCTCGGCTCCAACGACTGGGTCTACATCACCACGAGCCGCGGTAATCCCGACCACTGGGGGCGGCTGATGCGGCTGATCGGGCGTAAGGAGCTGATCGACGACCCGCGTTTTGCCACCGGCGCCGCCCGGATCGAGCGTGAGGCCGAGGTCGACGCGATCATCACCGAGTGGACGCGCCAGCACACCAAGGAAGAGGCGATGGCGCTGGTCAGCGGTGTCGGG